>NZ_JBIAIQ010000002.1:439106-479001 GCF_042871525.1 Streptomyces sp. NPDC005784 | reverse complement strand
GGGGGGGGGGTAATCCCCCCTCTTTCTGCTCGCGCGCGGCGGGGGGGGGGGGGGGTGGGCCCCCCCCCCCCCCCCCCCCCCCGCGTCTCCCGGGGTCATGTTTCACGTGAAACATGACCGACCTGCCAAGCCTCAGCCCTGCTCGGCCCACCACTCCTTGAGAGCCGCCGCCGCGGCGGCATGCTCCAGCGGGCCGTTCTCCAGGCGCAGCTCCAGCAGGAACTTGTACGCCTGGCCGATCACGGGGCCCGGACCGATGCCCAAGGTCTCCATGATCTGGTTGCCGTCGAGGTCGGGCCGGATCGCGTCGAGTTCTTCCTGCTCCTTGAGCTGGGCGATGCGATCCTCCAGTCCGTCATAGGCGCGGGAGAGCGCGGCCGCCCTGCGCTTGTTGCGCGTGGTGCAGTCGGAGCGGGTCAGCTTGTGGAGCCGGTCGAGAAGCGGGCCCCCGTCACGGACGTAGCGACGGACGGCGGAGTCCGTCCACTCGCCGGTGCCGTACCCGTGGAAGCGCAGATGCAGTTCGACCAGACGTGAGACATCCTTCACGAGGTCATTCGAGTATTTGAGCGCCGTCATCCGCTTCTTGGTCATCTTGGCGCCCACCATCTCGTGGTGATGGAACGAGACCCGCCCGTCCTGCTCGAAGCGACGCGTCCGCGGCTTGCCGATGTCGTGGAGCAGCGCGGCAAGCCTGAGAACCAGATCGGGCCCGTCCTCCTCCAACGCCATCGCCTGTTCCAGAACGATCAGCGTGTGTTCGTAGACGTCCTTGTGCCGGTGGTGCTCGTCGCTCTCCAGCCGCAGCGCGGGAAGCTCGGGGAGCACGTGGTCGGCGAGCCCGGTGTCGACGAGCAGTGTCAGGCCCTTGCGCGGGTGGGCGGACTGGATCAGCTTGTTCAGCTCGTCCCTAACCCGCTCCGCCGAGACGATCTCGATGCGCCCGGCCATGTCCGTCATGGCGGCGACGACCTCGGGTGCCACCTCGAAGTCGAGCTGCGCGGCGAACCGTGCGGCGCGCATCATCCTCAGCGGATCGTCGGAGAAGGACGCCTCCGGGGTGCCCGGGGTACGCAGAACGCGAGCGGACAGGTCGTCCAGACCACCGTACGGGTCGATGAACTCCTTCTCCGGCAGCGCGACTGCCATCGCGTTCACCGTGAAGTCGCGACGCACGAGGTCTTCCTCGATGGAGTCGCCGTAGGACACCTCAGGCTTCCGCGAGGTCCGGTCGTACGCCTCGGAGCGGTAGGTCGTGATCTCGATCTGGAACGACTGCTCCACATCGCCCACGCGGGCATCCTTCTGCGCCCCCACTGTGCCGAAGGCGATCCCGACCTCCCACACCGCGTCCGCCCAGGGCCGGACGATCTTCAGCACGTCCTCGGGTCGGGCGTCCGTCGTGAAGTCCAGGTCATTGCCGAGCCGACCGAGGAGCGCGTCCCGGACCGAGCCGCCGACCAGGGCGAGCGAGAACCCGGCTTCCTGGAAACGGCGGGCGAGCTCGTCGGCGACAGGAGACACCCGCAGCAGTTCACTCACCGCTCGGCGCTGCACCTGACTCAGGGCACTGGAATTGTCTTCGTTGGCGTTCGGCACAACAGAAAAGGGTACGTGGCCGAGGCCCCCGGGAGCGCCTGGATAAATCCCACACCTGTACCCCACATATTTTCGCGGGCAGAATACGCGTACATACAGGACAGTCGGCACCTTCCCCGATCTTGTGGACCACTCCGCGGCACTTACTCTCAGCGCACCTCGTTACGATGCGTGGACGCACATTCCGACGACCACTGACGATGACGAGGGACGGGCGAGCGCGTGGCCGAGGCGGCAGACTTCCAAGGGACGAGTCCCTCACCTGCCCGCCGGTGGCTCCGGCGCAGCGGTGCACTGCTGGCCGGGGCGCCGCTGCTGGCCGGGGTGCTCCAGCTGCCCTTCAGCACGCCCTCCGCGGCCGCTGAGAAGGCCGCTGTCACCGCTGGCATAGGGTCGTCCGGCCCTGTTGACGTCAGCCTCGACTCGCTGAGCCCCAGCGCCCCCACCGACGGTGACACGGTCACGGTCTCGGGCTCGGTCACCAACACGAGCAAGCAGACGGTCACGGACGCCCATGTGGGCATCCGCGTGGGACCTTCCCTGAACACCCGCTCCGCCATCGACACCGCCGCGAGGCGCACCAGCTTCCAGCCGGGCCTCGACGCGCTGGAGGTCGGGGGCAAGTACGTCGCGAAGGTAACCAGGCTCACCGCCGGCAGCTCGCAGCACTTCAGCATCTCGGTTCCCGTCAAGGACCTCGACCTCGGCTCCGACGGGGTCTACCAGCTCGGCGTCTCACTCACGGGCCGGACGACCGCACAGCCGTGGGACCAGGTCCTCGGCATCGAGCGGACGTTCCTGCCCTGGCAGTCCGCCGCGGCGGACACGAAGACGAAAACGACGTACCTCTGGCCGCTCATCTCCACCGTCCACCTCACGGCGGAGACCGGTTCGGACGCCCAGCAGACGCCTGTCTTCAAGAATGACGACCTGGCCAAGGAGATCTCCCCGGGCGGGCGTCTGGACCAGCTCCTGTCGCTGGGCAGCCAGCTCGATGTCACCTGGGTGCTCGACCCGGACCTGCTGGCCTCCGTCGACGCGATGAGGGGCGGCTACCGGATCCAGCAGGAGAACGGCACGACCATCGCCGGGAGAAACCAGGCGGTCGCCAACGCCTGGCTCGACAAGTTGGAGAAGACGGTCCGGGACCAGAGCGTCGTCGCGCTCCCCTTCGCCGACCCCGACCTGGCGTCGCTGGCGCACCACGGCAAGGACGTCACCGGTTCCCTGAGCCACCTCAAGGACGCCACCGATGTGGCGGCCGGCACGGTGGAGACGATCGTCCACGTGAAGCCGACCACGGAGTTCGCCTGGCCGGCGAACGGCGCGGTGGACCCGTCGATCGTCAAGGTGGCCACGTCGGCCGGCGCGGACAAGGTGATCGCCCGCAGCGACAGCCTGCGCGAGACGGGCGGCCTGCCCTACACGCCGAGCGCCGCCCGCCCCATCGGCGGCGGAACGACAGCGGTGGTAGCCGACCAGCGGCTGTCGACCGCGTTCCAGGGCGACATGATGAAGGCGGACAACTCCACACTCGCCGTCCAGAAGTTCCTCGCGCAGAGCTTGATGATCAACCTGCAGGAGTCGAAGGACTCACGCAGCATCGTCGTCGCTCCGCAGCGCATGCCCACCGCGAGCCAGGCACAGTCCATGGCCGAGGGGCTGCGGGCGCTCCAGCAGGGGAACTGGTCGGAATCCCAGGGGCTGATCGAGGCCGCCAAGGCCAAGCCGGACCCCGGGGCCACCACGAAGGTGCCCCCCACGTCCTCGTACCCCTCGGCACTGCGCAACCGGGAGCTGCCGCGCGCGGCCTTCGAGCGGATCCAGGAGACACAGGCCAAGCTCGACAAGTTCCGGATGATCCTGACCGACGAATCCCGTGTGGTCACCCCGTTCGGGCGGGCCATAGACCGGGGGATGTCAGCGTCCTGGCGCGGTCGGACCACTGAGGCAGCGGCCTTCCGGCAGAGTGTGGAGACGTACCTCGACGGGCTCATGGGCCTGGTGCATCTCATCAAGAAGTCGGACGCGAAGCTCTCCGGGCGCAGCGCCACGATCCCCGTGACCGTCCAGAACAACCTCGTGCAGGGCGTCGGCCATCTGGTGCTGCGCCTCACGTCGCAGCAGCCCACCCGTCTCAAGATCGGCAATGGCCCGTACGACGAGCGTCCGATCCAGGTCGCGGGCGAGCACAGCCAGTCGGTCAAGTTCACGACTTCCACCAAGGCCAACGGCCCGGTGCAGGTCGTCGCCCAGCTGTACACGGAGGACGGGCAGCCGTACGGAGACCCGGTTTCCTTCGAGGTGAAGGTCACCGAGATCACCTCTACGGTGATGCTCGTCATCGGCGGCGGAGTCCTGCTTCTCGTGCTCGCCGGTTTCCGGATGTACACGCAGCGTAAGCGTGCTGCCGCCCGGCAGGCCGAGGAGGATGCGGAGAACGGTCCCGAAGCAGGGGGCGAGAGCAACGACACAAACGGCACCGTGGACACTGACACCACCGAAGACTCCGAGGCCGGTCCCGAACGGGCTTCCGACCCGGAGTCCGGGGCAGACGGCCCGGAGCACCCGAGTGACCCAACACCGGACACCGCACCGGAAAGCGCCGACCCGTCCAGCACGGGTGAGAGAGTGGACCGTTGAGCTATGTCGTGGCCGGTGGGCCCGGGGACGATGAGGTGGGGTAACCATGAACGCGCCGTACGACGGTGACCGCGGCCAGGGCGCGGGATCCTCGGGCTACCCCGAGGACCACCCGGACCAGGACGCGGGCCGCTCCGGCTACCCCGAGGGCACGCCGGAGGCCGGTCATATGCCGCCGGGGTCTCCCGCGGACATGTACCTCCAGGACGCCTACGACCAGGATCCCTACCGGGCGCAGGACCTCTCGGCCCAGGACCCGGTGGCGGAGGCGCTCTACGACCGTGCCGCGCATCCTCCGCCGGCGCCCGGAACGTACGCCCCCCAGCAGCCGCTCTACGCCCAGCCGCCCGCGTCGCAGTACGCCCCCGACCCGCGGATGTGGGCCCAGACGCCCCCTCCGGAGCCGGCCGGGCCGACGCGCCACCTGCCGTACGGGGACGACGCCCGGACCACCCAGTACGTGGGGGTGGACGACCTGGTCACCCAGGCCGGCGAGGAGCAGCAGGAGCCCGATGCCTTCGCTCACCTCTTCCGCGATCAGCAGCAGGGCGGCGTCCGTCATGCCTATGCCTCCCCCGCGGTCCCGGCACCGGCCCCTGAGCCGGCTCCGGCCGCCGCTCAGCCGCCGGCGGCCGCTCCGGCGAAGTCCGGCGGCCGCGCCTCCGGCTTGCTGAAGTCGAGCGCCGTAATGGCGGCGGGCACGCTCGTGTCCCGTCTCACCGGCTTCGTACGCACCATGATCATCACGGCCGCTCTGGGAGCGGCGACGCTCGGTGACGCCTGGACCGTCGCGTACACCCTGCCGACGATGATCTACATCCTGACCGTCGGCGGCGGACTCAACTCGGTCTTCGTGCCCCAGCTGGTGCGGTCGATGAAGGAGGACGAGGACGGCGGCGAGGCATACGCCAACCGCCTGCTGACGCTCGTCATGGTCGCCCTCGGTGTGATCGTCACCGCCGCGGTCTTCATCGCGCCGCTGCTGATCCAACTGATGTCGGACTCCATCGCGAGCAACCCGGCGTCGAACAACGTGGCCGTCTCCTTCGCCCGGTACTGCCTGCCCACGATCTTCTTCATGGGCGTGCACGTGGTCATGGGCCAGATCCTCAACGCCCGCGGGAAGTTCGGCGCGATGATGTGGACCCCGGTCCTGAACAACATCGTCATGATCTTCACGTTCGGCATGTTTCTCTGGGTCTACGGCACCGCCCGGCACTCCGGCATGACGGTGAACAACATCCCGCCGGACGGCATCCGGCTGCTGGGCATCGGCACCCTGCTCGGCCTGGTCGTGCAGGCCACGGCGATGGTTCCGTATCTGCGCGAGGCCGGGTTCCGGTTCCGTCCGCGCTTCGACTGGCGGGGCCACGGCCTCGGCAAGGCCGTCAAGCTCGCCAAGTGGACCGTGCTCTTCGTTCTCGCCAACCAGGCGGGCGTACTCGTCGTCACGCAGCTGGCCACGGCGGCGGGCAAGGCCTCGGGCAAGAGCGGCGCGGGCATCCTGGCCTACGCCAACGCCCAGCTGATCTGGGGCATGCCGCAGGCGATCATCACGGTCTCCGTCATGGCGGCCATGCTTCCGCGGATCTCGCGAGCGGCCCACGACGGCGACCCGGGAGCCGTCCGCGACGACATCTCGCAGGGTCTGCGGACCTCCGCGGTGGCGATCGTCCCGGTGGCCTTCATGTTCGTCGCCCTGGGCATCCCCATGTGCACCTTGCTCTTCGGCTCCAGCGGCATCGAGGCCGCGCAGTCCCAGGGCTATGTCCTCATGGCCTTCGCGCTCGGTCTGATCCCGTTCTCGGTGCAGTACGTGGTCCTGCGAGGCTTCTACGCGTACGAAGACACCCGCACCCCCTTCTACAACACGGTCATCGTGGCCGCCGTCAACGCTGCCGCGTCGGCCGTCTGTTACATGGTGCTGCCCGCGCAGTGGGCGGTCGTCGGCATGGCCGGCGCGTACGGACTGGCGTACGCCGTGGGCGTCGGAGTGGCCTGGCAGCGACTGCGCAGGCGGCTGGGCGGCGACCTGGACGGCGCACGCGTGCTGCGCACGTACGCGCGTCTCTGCCTGGCCTCCATCCCTGGCGCCGTGGTGGGCGGCGCCGTAGGCTTCGCGATCACCCGGGCTCTCGGGCACGGTGCGATCGGTTCGATCGCGGCGCTCGTCGCCGGATCTTTCGCCCTGCTCGGTGTCTTCTACGTCGCCGCGCGCAAGATGCGCATCGAAGAACTCAACTCAATGGTCGGAATGGTCCGCGGGCGCCTGGGGCGCTGAGTCGGGGGTACGCGCACAACCATCGTCCGTCGCCGTGTGTCGTGCATAGCGCCGGACTGTGGGCACAATTGGTTTCTGCGTCGGACAGCGCGCAATGGATGGGGAGGCAGGGACGACGGTGGCGGAACGGAGCACGGCTGCCGTCGACGTGGCAGACAACAGCGGTGACGAGCCGCTGACCGCCAAGGCGGACCAGACCACGTCCGACGGGGTGGCCCAGAACTGGGAGCGGGAAACGGACAGCGAAGAGGCACAGGGGAGCGGCGGGACCGAGAGTCCCGGAAAGGCCTCACCGCCCGAACTGCACAGTGGTCACAAACTCGCCAGGCGCTACCGCCTCGAAGAGTGCGTCACCCGTCTGGACGGTTTCAGCAGTTGGCGCGCGATGGACGAAAAACTCCGCCGTGCCGTCGGGGTACACCTGCTGCCCGCCGATCATCCGCGGGCCCGCTCAGTACTGGCGGCGGCCCGTTCCTCCGCCCTGCTGGGCGATCCCCGATTCGTCCAGGTCCTGGACGCGGTCGAGGAGAACGATCTCGTCTACGTGGTGCACGAGTGGCTGCCGGACGCCACGGAGCTCACCGCGCTTCTCGCCTCGGGTCCCCTCGAGGTGCACGAGGCCTACCAGATGGTCAGTCAGGTCTCCCAGGCCATGGCCGCCGCGCACCGCGAAGGCCTCGCGCACCTGAAGCTGACCCCGGGCGCCATCCTCCGCACGTCGTCCGGCCAGTGGCGCATCCGCGGGCTCGCGGTGAACGCGGCGCTGCGCGGCATCAGTTCGGACACCCCGCAGCGCTCCGACACGGAAGCGATCGGCGCGCTCCTGTACGCCGCCCTCACCCAGCGCTGGCCGTACGAGAACGACGCCTACGGCCTGTCAGGGCTGCCCAAGGGCGTCGGTCTCATCGCACCCGACCAGGTGCGGGCCGGGGTCCACCGGGGACTGTCGGAGCTCGCCATGCGCGCGCTCGCCAACGACGGTGCGACCGCCTCCCGCCACGAGTCCCCGTGCACCACGCCGGAGGAGCTCGTGAAGGCGATCAGCGAGATGCCCCGCATCCGCCCGCCGGAGCCCGCGTTCACCGCACCACCCGAGTACCAGCGCACGACGTACCAGCAGGGCACGTACGGCCGCCAGTCGCCGCGTCCGGGCGTTACCCAGCCCGTGCCGGCTCCGCCGCCCCCGCTGCAGAGCCGCACCGGCACAGCCCTGAAGTGGGCCGTCTCGGCTCTGCTCATCGCCGCACTGGGCCTGGGCAGTTGGCAGTTGGCGGACGCGCTGATGGACCACAGCAAGTCCGACGACACCAAGAAGACCCAGACGACGGACGGCAACGAGAAGAGCGGCGACCAGACCAAGCCGACCAGACCGATCGCCATCAAGGGTGCGCAGGAGTACGTCGCCAAGGGCGACGCCCAGGCACCCGGTGACGTGGGCAAGACCTTCGACGGTGACAGCTCGACGTTCTGGCGGAGCAAGAGCTTCCTGGACGGTCCGAATATGAATCCGTCCTTCAAGCCTGGTGTCGGTATCTCCTACGACCTCGGTTCGCAGCAGACCGTCACGGCGGCTTCCATAGGGCTCCGGTACCCCGGTGATCACACCACGATCACCCTCTACGCGACGGACTCGATGAGCTCCTCCACATCAGTGGATTCGATGACGAAGATCGGGACCATCACGACGAGCGGCACCAGCGCGAAGATCACGGTCAGCAAGAAGGCGAAGACTCAGTACGTGCTGCTCTGGATCACGGCGATGCCCTACGCGTCCGGTGACCAGTACAGCAACGCCGGCTACAAGCAGGCCATCACGGATGTGAAGTTCACCGGCTGACGCTTGTCGACGGAGGGGAGGGGGGTCCGATGGCCGATGAAGCCGCGTACGGCGAAGCAAGCGATCAGGACCTCCTGGCCCGCCACGTCGAGGGCGATCCTGAGGCCTTCGGTGAGCTTGTGCGGCGCCATCGCGACCGCTTGTGGGCGGTGGCCCTGCGGACGCTGGGAGACCGCGAGGAGGCCGCTGACGCGGTCCAGGACGCACTCGTCTCCGCCTACCGGGCCGCCCATACCTTCCGGGGCCAGTCGGCCGTCACGACCTGGCTGCACCGCATCACCGTGAACGCCTGCCTGGACCGAGCCCGCAAGGCGGCTTCCAGGAAGACCTCCCCCGTCGATGACACCCAGCGCCTGGAGCAGCTCCTCGAACCGCACGAGTCCGCCTCCGCTCCGGCCGAACGCAATGACCTCCACCGCGAGCTCATCAGCGCGCTGGGCACCCTCCCGGCCGACCAGCGCGCCGCTCTCGTCCTGGTGGACATGCAGGGCTACCCCGTGGCCGAGGCGGCCCGCATCCTCGATGTGCCGACCGGCACGGTGAAGAGCCGCTGCGCGCGCGGCAGAGCCAGACTGGTTCCCCTGCTCACCCATCTCCGCACGGAGAGTTCGGGTGACGAGGAGACCAAGAAGTCGGGCGGCGGACGGAACCGGACGCAGGGGACATCCGTCCCACCCGCAGCGGGACCGCAGAAGTCGGGACCCCATGACGGGGGTCCAAGCGATTCAGCTGCCGTGAAGGGCGGAGGTGGGCGAGCGTGACATCCACGACGGACAAGGCCGGGCACCCGGACGTCGCGGAAATCTCCGACCTTACCGAGGGTCTGCTCTCGCCATCCCGTACCGAGGACGTACGACAGCACCTCGACGGATGTGTGCTCTGCGCCGATGTGTACGACTCCCTGGAAGAGATCCGCGGTCTGCTCGGCACCCTGCCGGATTCCCCGCGCATGCCCGACGATGTCGCCGGACGCATCGATGCCGCCCTGGCCGCGGAAGCCCTGCTGAGTGCCACAGCTCCCGTTGAGGCATCTGACGCGGACGACGACCGCACTCATGTTTCACGTGAAACGTCGCCTGCCGGCGGTCCTTCCGGACATCCTCGTGCGGCCACAGGACCCGGTCGGCCTCATCGAGCGAGTCGTGGGCGTCGCAGGACGGTCCTCCTCACCACCGCCTTCGCGGCCGCCGCCTTGGGGCTGGGGGCGATCCTCGTGCAGTCGTTGGGGGATAACAGCTCCGGCAAGGCCTCCCAGACAGCGACCCAGCAGGAGTCGGGTTCGCGGAACACCTTCTCCGAGACAACGTTGAAGACCGAGGTCTCGGACCTTCTCGCGAAGAACAAGAAGCCGGATGACAGCTCGGCCAGCACGAAGCCTTGGGGTGTCGAGTCGCACGACGCCGGAACCGACTCGGGCGGGGTCAAGACCTTGATCACCCCCACGCCCGCCGTTCCCCAGTGTGTCGAGCAAGGGACCGGTGACCCCGGAGTACTCCTCGCCGCCAAGGAGGGCTCGTACAAGGGGACCAGCGTCTATCTCCTCGTGGTGTCGGATGTCTCCGACAGGGCGAAGGTCACGGCCTACATCGTCGACTCCTCCTGCGGGAAGCAGGCCACCCCGTCGCCCGGCAAGCTACTGCTGTCGCGGTCGTACGCGCGGTCCTGAACGCGTCGGCTTCAGGTTCCCGGGCACCATCTCCGAGCGTCTCGCTCGCACGCCCTGACGCTTCGAAGCACGGTGGCGTGCTGCCCGGACGTCGCTTGGCATCTCCGTCCGACACCCGGTCTCCGTGTGCCCTGACACAGCGGGAATTGAAGCCCCTTAGGATCCGTTGGGTGGGGTGAGAGTACTGAGAGATGCTCCCACCAGTACGCAGCAGTCTCCAGAGACGAGGAATCAAGCCGTGAGCGACGTCCGTAACGTGATCATCATCGGGTCTGGGCCCGCCGGCTACACGGCGGCGCTCTACACCGCGCGCGCGTCGCTGAAGCCGCTGGTCTTCGAAGGCGCCGTCACCGCGGGCGGTGCGCTGATGAACACCACCGAGGTGGAGAACTTCCCCGGCTTCCAGGACGGCATCATGGGCCCCGAGCTCATGGACAACATGCGTGCCCAGGCCGAGCGCTTCGGTGCCGAGCTGGTCCCGGACGATGTCGTCGCTGTCGACCTGACGGGCGAGATCAAGACCGTCACGGACACCGCCGGCACGGTGCACCGCGCGAAGGCCGTGATCGTCACGACGGGCTCGCAGCACCGCAAGCTCGGCCTGCCCAACGAGGACACGCTCTCCGGGCGTGGCGTCTCGTGGTGCGCGACCTGTGACGGCTTCTTCTTCAAGGACCATGACATCGCCGTGATCGGCGGTGGCGACACCGCGATGGAGGAGGCCACCTTCCTCTCGCGTTTCGCCAAGTCCGTGACCATCGTCCACCGCCGGGACAGCCTCCGCGCCTCCAAGGCGATGCAGGAGCGTGCCTTCGCCGACCCGAAGATCAAGTTCATCTGGGACAGCGAGATCACCGAGATCAAGGGCGACCCGAAGCTGGCCGGTCTGACGCTGCGCAACCTCAAGACCGGAGAGACCTCGGAGCTGCCGGTGACCGGTCTGTTCATCGCGATCGGTCACGACCCGCGCACCGAGCTCTTCAAGGGCCAGCTCGACCTGGACGGCGAGGGCTACCTGAAGGTCGCCGCGCCTTCGACCCGCACGAACCTGACCGGTGTCTTCGGCGCCGGTGACGTCGTCGACCACACGTACCGCCAGGCGATCACCGCTGCCGGTACCGGCTGCTCCGCCGCCCTCGACGCCGAGCGGTACCTCGCCGCCCTTGCGGACAGCGAGACCGCCGCCGCGGCCGCCGCCACCGTCTGATCCCCCCGTCCGCCCCACCGCACCAACAAGTTAAGGAGCCCGCCGTGGCCGGCACCCTCAAGAACGTGACCGACGACTCTTTCGAGCAGGACGTCCTCAAGAGCGAAAAGCCCGTCCTGGTGGACTTCTGGGCCGCCTGGTGCGGTCCCTGCCGTCAGATCGCCCCGTCGCTGGAGGCGATCGCCGCCGAGTACGGCGACAAGATCGAGATCGTCAAGCTCAACATCGACGAGAACCCGGACACGGCTGCCAAGTACGGTGTCATGTCGATCCCGACCCTGAACGTCTATCAGGGCGGCGAGGTCGCCAAGACCATCGTCGGTGCGAAGCCGAAGGCCGCGATCGTGCGCGACCTCGAGGACTTCATCACCGAGTAGTCGATGACCGCCGCACGCGCGGCGTGTGTTTCACGTGAAACACGAATGGGCCAGCCCGTTGGGGCTGGCCCATTCGCTTTGCCTGGGGGACGCCGGTCGCAGATGCACGATTGCGATCAGCCGGCCGTCACAGAGGACGAAGCGCGGGCTCCTTCTGTACCGCTCCGAGGAGACGGTCCAGCGCCATCTCGACGTCTTCCTTCCAGGAGAGCGTCGTCCGCAGTTCCAGCCTCAGACGGGGGTACCTGGGGTGAGGGCGCACGGTCTTGAAGCCCACGGCGAGCAGATGGTCGGCGGGGAGCACACAGGCGGGTTCCTTCCACCGGGCGTCTCCGAAGGCCTCGATCGCCTTGAATCCCCGACGGAGCAGATCCTTGGCCACCGTCTGAACCATCACCCGGCCCAGACCCTGCCCTTGATAGCCCGGCATGATGAACGAGGTCATGAGCTGAACCGCGTCCGGTGCCACAGGGCTTGTGGGGAACGCCGTGGAGCGGGGGACATAGGCGGGCGGCGCGTAGAGCACGAAGCCGACCGGCACATCGTCCACGTAGGCAACCCGGCCGCAGGATCCCCAATCCAGCAGAACCGAGGAGATCCACGCTTCCTTCTCCAGCGCGGGTGTGCCTGCCTTTACCGCGGCTTCACTGCTGACGGGGTCGAGTTCCCAGAAGACACACGCACGACAGCGCTTGGGAAGGTCCGGAAGGTTGTCCAGCGTGAGCGGTACGAGCCGACGCCCCATGAAGGATGTTCCTCGCTTCGTTCGCCCGCGGCGTCACGGGCGGCTGTCAGATGGCTCCGCTCTCTGAACAGGCTGCCGACGAATCCGCCGACCACTCCCAGACCCAGGCCTGCGGTCACCAGTCCGGTACGACTCACGGTTTGCATGGCCCCCGCCTCCCCGATGAAGGTGCTGCCAGGTGGATGCGCCATACCCAATCGCATCGTATCCACGATGCGATTCCATCGATACCGCCAGAAAGCAAAGAGCGGACCGTGTTCCGGTACACACCGGACACGGCCCGCCCTCCTGGTGGACCGATTGGACATCGATCGGCCAGGAGGCCGACTCAGTCTTCCGCGTCGTCGGAGTCGTCGTCCAGAAGGCTCTTTTGAAGGACCGGTCCCTCGCCCGGGGCGAGGGAACCGAGGATGCGCTCAAGGTCCTCCATCGAAGCGAACTCGACAGTGATCTTGCCCTTCTTCTGCCCCAGGTCGACCTTCACGCGCGTCTCGAAACGGTCCGAGAGACGCGTCGCCAGATCGCTCAGCGCCGGAGAGACCCGGCTGCCGGCCCGCGGCCCCTTGGAGCGCTGAGCCGTCTGCGGACGCGACCCCATGAGGGTGACGATCTCCTCCACGGCGCGCACCGAGAGTCCCTCAGCGACGATGCGGTGAGCCAGCCGGTCCTGCTCCTCCGAGTCGTCGACGGCGAGGAGCGCCCGCGCATGTCCCGCGGAGAGAACCCCGGCGGCCACACGGCGCTGAACGGACGGCGAGAGCTTCAGCAGACGCAGGGTATTGGAGACCTGCGGACGCGACCGTCCGATCCGGTCCGCCAGCTGGTCGTGCGTGCAGTTGAAGTCCTTGAGCAGCTGGTCGTAGGCGGCCGCCTCTTCCAGCGGGTTCAGCTGAGCCCTGTGGAGGTTCTCAAGGAGCGCGTCCAGGAGGAGCTTCTCGTCGTCCGTGGCCCGCACGATCGCAGGAATGGCCTCGAGCCCCGCCTCACGGCAGGCACGGAAGCGACGCTCTCCCATGATGAGTTCGTAGCGCGTCGGACCCACCTGGCGTACGACGACGGGCTGGAGAAGCCCGACCTCCTTGATGGAGGTGACGAGCTCAGAGAGAGCGTCCTCGTCGAAGACCTCACGCGGCTGGCGCGGGTTCGGCGTGATGAAGTCGAGGGGCAGTTCGGCGAAGTGAGCGCCGACAGGCGCCTGAAGCGTCTCCAGGGCCCCGCTCGACGAGAGCTCCTCCGTTTCCTGTGAAACAGGCGGCAACGTGGTCACCTTTGCCGCCGCCACCCCGCGCTCCGCTGTGAGTACGGGTCCGGCAGTCGGCGAGGAGGATGCCCCGCTCGCCGAAACACCCGGACGCTCACCTGTCGGAGCCGCGGGGATCAGTGCGCCAAGGCCCCGCCCCAGACCCCGTCGTCGCTCACTCACTGGATCCCCTCCACCATGTTCTGATCGTTCTGTCCGCCCACATGGGCGTGTTGCGCGTCGTACGCCATTCCGACTCCTCGGAGGGCGATTTCGCGCGCGGCCTCAAGATACGAGAGAGCACCGCTCGAACCCGGATCGTAGGTCAGAACCGTCTGCCCATAGCTCGGCGCCTCCGAAATACGGACCGAGCGCGGAATGCTCGTCCGCAGCACCTCCTCGCCGAAGTGGCTGCGTACCTCCTCCGCGACCTGGGACGCGAGGCGTGTCCGGCCGTCGTACATGGTGAGCAGAATCGTCGAGACATGGAGGTCGGGATTGAGGTGCCCTCGTACCAGATCGACGTTGCGCAGGAGCTGTCCCAGACCTTCCAGCGCGTAGTACTCGCACTGGATGGGGATGAGGACTTCCGCGCCGGCGACCAGCGCGTTGACCGTCAGCAGGCCGAGCGACGGCGGGCAGTCGATGAGGATGTAGTCCAGCGGCTGCTCGTACGCCAGGATCGCTCGCTCCAGCCGACTCTCACGAGCCACCAGTGACACCAGCTCGATCTCCGCACCGGCGAGATCGATCGTGGCGGGGGCGCAGAAGAGACCCTCGACATCAGGGACCGGCTGAACGACTTCGGAGAGCGGCTTGCTGTCGATCAGCACGTCATAGATCGATGGGACCTCGGCGTGGTGGTCGATGCCCAGCGCGGTGGAGGCATTGCCCTGAGGGTCGAGGTCGATCACCAGGACCCGGCCACCGTGCAGGGCAAGCGAGGCGGCAAGGTTGACCGTGGTCGTGGTCTTACCCACCCCACCCTTCTGGTTGGCGACCACCATGACTCGGGTCTGCTCGGGCCGTGGCAGGCCCTCACCGGCGCGACCTAGCGCCTCCACGGCCAGTTGGGCAGCACGACCGATGGGAGTGTCGTCCATTGGGGGCGGTGTTTCACGTGAAACATCCTCCCCCATCGACTCGGTACGGGGACCGGGGACCGGATCGGTCATCGGTCCCGCGATGTTGGCGTCGGACCGCAAGGATTCACTCTCCTCGACTTCAGGCTCGCAATGAACAGAGCCTCCCATGCCATCGGGGTCGTGAACCAGCGAGGCCCGTTGTTCTGTGGAGAAATCCACCTCTGTGGACAACTCCACACCCTCTCTGAGTGAACCGAGAGGCCTCCGGTCCCGAGGTTCGGCCGCAGCGCGACCACGACTGATGATGCCGTGCAACAGTGAGCGACGTTTCACGTGAAACACGATGCCCAGCCACTCGGGGCCATCAGGGCGCGACACTCCGGTACGCATGGGTTTGGCAGCTTTTATGGCGTACGTCCTACAGACAGGGCTGATCAAACGGGAGTGACAAATAACTCCCGGCCCTGAACAGAGAAACTCCCGGCCCCGTCGTGCGGGAACCGGGAGTAGCGATACTCACATCGTCCAGGATCAGCGTCGGCGACGCGTCCGGCTTGTCCGGGCGGCCTTGGCCCGCTTCGCCGCGAAGCGCACACCGCCGGGGCTCTCGCCCACCTCCACCCGCACCACGGTGGACAGCGGGTCCACGATGCCCTCACCGACATGCAGGATGGATGTATCGACGGCGCCGAGCTTGCTCAGCGCCGTGGCAGAGGCCTTCAGCTCCTCCTCGGCGGTGTCGCCCTTGAGGGCCAGCATTTCGCCGTACGGACGCAACAGCGGGATGCCCCAGGCCGCCAGCCGGTCGAGCGGGGCAACCGCCCTGGCGGTCACCACGTGAACCGGCTGCACCTTCCCCATGACCTCCTCGGCACGGCCTCGCACGACGGTCACGTGGTCGAGCCCGAGCAGTTCCACGACCTCGGTGAGAAAGGTGGTCCGACGCAGCAGGGGCTCAAGCAGCGTGATCTTGAGGTCCTCCCGGACGAGCGCCAGCGGGATGCCGGGCAACCCAGCACCGGAACCGACGTCGCACACGGTCACGCCCTCGGGCACGACCTCGGAGAGCACCGCGCAGTTCAGCAGGTGCCGTTCCCACAGCCGGGGCACTTCACGGGGGCCGATCAGCCCGCGCTGCACTCCCGCCTCGGCCAGCAGTTCCGCGTACCGGACCGCGTCCGCGAAGCGATCACCGAATACCTCGCGCGCCTGCTCGGGCGCGGGGGGAAGCTCCGCTGCCTCCGTCACGGGGGACCGTCCTTCCGTACTGCTTAAGCGCAATGAGCGCTGATCACCAGGACTATCAGGCTGACAAAATTCGGCCCCGCCTGCGCAACAGACGGGGCCGAAAGAACGTACGTACCGATCAGGCGGGGAGCACGACGACGAAGCGCTGCGGCTCCTCGCCCTCGGACTCGCTGCGCAGGCCCGCGGCCTTGACCGCGTCGTGCACCACCTTGCGCTCGAAGGGCGTCATCGGGTCCATCTTCACCGGCTCGCCGGAGCTCTTGACCTCGGCGGCCGCCTTGGCACCCAGCTCGGAGAGCTCCTCGCGCTTCTTGGCCCGGAACCCCGCGATGTCCAGCATCAGCCGGCTGCGGTCCCCGGTCTCCCGGTGCACGGCCAGGCGCGTGAGCTCCTGGAGCGCCTCCAGCACCTCGCCGTCCCGGCCGACCAGCTTGTGCAGGTCTCGGCCGCCCGAGTCGCTGACGATCGAGACAGCGGCGCGGTCGGCCTCGACGTCCATGTCGATGTCGCCGTCGAGATCGGCGATGTCGAGCAGACCCTCGAGGTAGTCCGCCGCGATCTCGCCTTCCTGCTCCAGGCGGGTCAGGGTGTCGCCCTCAGCGGCGGCGGAGGTGGTGCCTTCCGTCACGGGATGGACTCCTTCTTACTTCTTGGACGGGGACTTGGGCCGCTGCGGGCCCTTGCGCTGTCCGGACTGGGCCTTGCTGCGGGTACCGGCGCCGGGCTTGTTACCGCTTCCGGGGGCCGGCTTTGCGGCGGAGGGCTTGGCATCCTGCGGCTCGTCGGACTTGCTCAGCGAGGTCTTCGGCTCCGACTCGTCCGCCGGCGCGCTGCTGGACGCCGCGCCCGACTGACGCTGCGACTTGGACTGCCGCTTCGGCTGCTGACGCTTGGGAGCGGCAGCCGCGGTGGTCGTCGTGGTGCCGTCCTCGGACTCGATGACCGTCGCGTTCTCGCCCGTCACCACGAGGCCGTCGGGCTGGGCAACGAGGCCCGCCTTGGTCAGGCCGTTGATGAACTTGCGCTCGAACTCGTTGCGGTCGCGGCCCTTGGCGACGATGGCCTTGACGATGGCCTTCTCACTGCGGCGACGCGTCTTGCCGTGGCTCGTGACGTGCTTCTGCAGGCGCTCCAGGTAAGCGGCCTGAGCCTTCGAACCCGGGGTCGGGTTGTTGCGGATGACGTACATCTGCTGGCCCATGGTCCACACGTTGGTGGTCAGCCAGTAGATGAGGACACCGACGGGGAACCGGATGCCGAAGAAGGCGAACATCACCGGGAAGACGTACATCAGCATCTTCTGCTGCTGCATGAAGGGCGTCTTCACCGTGGTGTCGACGTTCTTCGTCATCAGCTGACGCTGCGTGTAGAACTGCGAGCCCGACATCAGCACGATCATGATCGCGGTGACGACACGGACATCGGTCAGAGTGGCGCCGAGCTGGGCGACCGTCTCGGCGCTGTCCGTGAACTTCGCCGCGAGCGGGGCACCGAAGATGTGTGCCTTACGGGCGCTGGCGAGCAGCTGATCGTCGAGGACGCCGATCGTCTTGCCCGTCGCGATGCCGTTGAGCACGTGGTACAGGGCGAAGAAGAACGGCGACTGCGCCAGGATGGGAAGGCACGAGGAGAGCGGATTGGTACCCGTCTCCTTGTACAGCTTCATCATCTCTTCGGACTGGCGCTGCTTGTCGTTCTTGTAGCGCTCCTGGATCTTCTTCATCTCGGGCTGCAGCGTCTGCATGGCCCGGGTGGCCTTGATCTGCTTCACAAAGAGCGGGATCAGGCAGATACGGATCAGGATCACCAGGGACACGATGGACAAGCCCCAGGCCCAGCCCGTGTCGGGACCGAAGATCTTCCCGTACACGGCGTGGAACTGGACGATGACCCAGGAAACGGGTGTCGTGATGAAGCTGAAAAGACTGGCAATCGTGTCCACTAATCAGGCTCCTTGAGCATGGGACGGGGTCTCGGCGGCCGGGCCCGGGGCAGTGGTGTCCCCGGTGGCCGGTTCGGCGGCGGAGGTCCCGCCCTTGCGTGCACGCCAGGCGTTACGCAGCAATTCGTGCCACCGCGGACGCTTGCGTTGCGGAACATGGTCCACACCGCCCAGCGACCACGGATTGCACCGGAGGATGCGCCAGGCGGTAAGTGCCGTTCCCTTGATCGCACCGTGCCGGTCGATGGCTGTGTAGCCGTAACGGGAGCACGACGGGTAGTACTTGCAGACCGGCCCGAGCAACGGGCTGATCGTCCACTGGTACAGCTTGATGAGAGCAAGCAGTGGGTACTTCATCGCGCGCCCCCTCCCAGCAGCCGCTGCAGGGCGGCATCCAGGTCTCGGGCCAGCTGTTCATGGTCGGCGTCACCCGCACCGGGCAGCGCTCGTACTACTACCAGGCTACCGGGGGGCAACAGGGCGACTCGGTCGCGCATCAGATGGCGAAGCCTGCGCTTCACCTTGTTGCGAACGACCGCTCCGCCCACGGCTTTGCTCACGACGAAACCCGCACGCGTCGAGGGAGCGCTCTCCCCAGGCGCGTGCGGGTCCGGTGCACCGCTACGTAGATGGACGACGAGAAGCGGGCGTCCGGCCCGGCGTCCTCGGCGTACCGCGGTCGCGAAGTCTTCGCGCCGCCTCAGCCGATGCTCGGTAGGCAGCACGAGATCATGACCTGTAAGTAATCAGGCGGACAGGCTGGCGCGACCCTTGCCACGGCGGTTCGCGAGAATCGCGCGGCCGGCACGGGTGCGCATCCGCAGGCGGAAGCCGTGGGTCTTGGCGCGACGACGGTTGTTCGGCTGGAAGGTGCGCTTGCTCACTAGGGGGCTCCAGAAAGAATCGGTGGTGGCGGGGTGCCGCCCTGGCTGTCACCGTGCGCCCACGAGGAAACTCGTATTACGCCCGAGTGCACCGCTTCCCGATCACTCTTCGCGATCTGTGCCCATCGGAGGCAGGCGGCAGCAGCCATCGACAACTCGACCTGGTTACGGTACGCGCGGCTACGCCATCCGGTCAAACCAGTCCCTGACAGGAGACACTATCCACAGGCTGGGGACAACAACTTGAACCGCACGGGTCGCCCTGACTACCGTGACTGGACTCCGATTCGTTCCCTTCCCACCGCCCCAGCGGTTTTGTTCCCCCCGCCCCAAGCGACTGACTTCCCAACCTGTTCCCAGAACCACACGTTCGTGGGACCCGTGAGAGAGCGTGCCCCGTGGCTGACGTACCTGCCGATCTTGCCGCAGTGTGGCCACGCGTACTGGAACAACTTCTGGGCGAGGGCCGCGGGCAGGGTGTCGAGGCGAAGGACGAGCACTGGATCAAGCGCTGCCAGCCCCTGGCGCTGGTCGCGGACACCGCCCTGCTCGCCGTCCCCAACGAGTTCGCGAAAAACGTACTGGAGGGCCGTCTCGCGCCGATCGTCAGCGAGACGCTGAGCCGCGAGTGCGGCCGCCCCATCCGTATCGCCATCACCGTGGACGACTCCGCGGGCGAGCCCTCCTCACCCACCCCGCCGCCCTACGAGGAGCCCGAGCTCCCCACCGGACCGGGCCAGGGCCGTGACTCCTACGAGAACCAGGGACGCGACGACCGCGGCGCCTACGACGGCGCTCAGGGCCGCGACGACCGCGGCGCCTACGAGGGCCAGGGACGGGACGACCGCGGCGCCTATGGCGGCCAGGGCCGCGACGACCGCGGTGGCTACGACGGCGGCGGTCAGGGCCGTGACGACCGGGGCGCCTACGAGCCGCAGGGGCGCGACGACCGCAGTCCCTACGACTCCCGTCGCGACGGATACGAGGGATACGGCCGCCACCGCGCCGACGACCACCGCGGCGGCCGCGCCGAACCGCTGCCCGGTGCCCCGGGCGACCAGCTGCCGACCGCCCGTCCCGCGTACCCGGACTACCAGCGCCCGGAGCCGGGCGCCTGGCCTCGCCACTCCCAGGACGACTACGGCTGGCAGCAGCAGCGCCTCGGCTTCCCGGAGCGGGACCCCTACGCCTCGCCGCCCCAGGACTACCGGCCGCAGCCGATGGACCGCTCGCCCTACGAGCAGCAGCGCCAGGACTACGACCAGCGTTCCGACCGTCGCGATCTGCAGGACCCCTCCGGCGGCGGTCAGGGGCGCAGGGGCGGCCCGTCGCTGCCGTCCTCGGGCGGTGCCCCCGGATCGAAGGCCGCGCAGCCCGCGCCGGCTTCGGGTCCGGGCGAACCCACCGCGCGGCTGAACCCGAAGTACCTCTTCGACACGTTCGTGATCGGCGCCTCGAACCGCTTCGCGCACGCCGCCGCCGTGGCCGTCGCCGAGGCACCGGCGAAGGCGTACAACCCCCTCTTCATCTATGGAGAGTCGGGACTCGGCAAGACGCACCTGCTGCACGCGATCGGGCACTACGCACGCAGCCTCTACCCGGGCACACGGGTGCGGTACGTGAGCTCGGAGGAGTTCACCAATGAGTTCATCAACTCCATCCGGGACGGCAAGGGCGACAGCTTCCGCAAGCGGTACCGGGAGATGGACATCCTGCTCGTCGACGACATCCAGTTCCTCGCGGACAAGGAGTCGACGCAGGAGGAGTTCTTCCACACCTTCAACACGCTGCACAACGCGAACAAGCAGATCGTGCTCTCCAGTGACCGGCCGCCCAAGCAGCTGGTCACGCTGGAGGACCGGCTGCGGAACCGCTTCGAGTGGGGTCTGATCACCGACGTCCAGCCGCCCGAGCTGGAGACCCGTATCGCCATCCTTCGTAAGAAGGCGGTGCAGGAACAGCTCAACGCCCCGCCGGAGGTGCTGGAGTTCATCGCGTCCCGGATCTCGCGCAACATCCGCGAGCTGGAGGGCGCGCTGATCCGGGTGACGGCGTTCGCGTCGCTCAACCGGCAGCCGGTGGATCTCGGTCTGACGGAGATCGTCCTCAAGGACCTGATCCCCGGCGGCGAGGACTCGGCCCCCGAGATCACCGCGACCGCGATCATGGCGGCCACCGCCGACTACTTCGGGCTCACGGTGGACGACCTGTGCGGGTCCTCGCGCAGCCGCGTCCTGGTGACGGCACGGCAGATCGCCATGTACCTGTGCCGTGAGCTCACCGATCTGTCACTGCCGAAGATCGGCGCTCAGTTCGGCGGCCGCGACCACACGACGGTGATGCACGCCGACCGCAAGATCCGCGCGCTGATGGCCGAACGCCGCTCCATCTACAACCAGGTCACCGAACTCACGAACCGCATCAAGAACGGCTGACGGAGACCGGCACCCACGCCGGCTCCGACATCACGGTCGGCGAATTCGGCCAGAGGCAGTCGGTCAGAGGCAGTCGGCCGGCCGAAGTAGCGGCTGTACGTGCCTGAGGGCGCCCCGGGAGACTTCCCGGGGCGCCCTTCGCCGTTCCCGGACTCCCACTCCCAGAAGTGCCGCGCACGCGCCGAGGGGCCCAGGACCGGGCCCAGGACGGCGCTCGGGGCCGGCCCGGCCGCACGCGCCGACGGGTCCGGGTACGCGCTCGAAGCGGCCTCGCCGCCCGCTGGGAGAGGCTCAAAGACCTCCTCCGAGGGTTCGGACGCCCTCCTTGAGGGCTTCGAGCCCGCGTTCCGGCGGTGTCCGCGCCGTTTCCACCGCTACCGGTCCGACACCTGCTGTTCGAATCCGAGCCTGGTTACGGCCACTCTCCACAGATGTGGTGACTTTCTTCCGTCCACAACCTGGGGACTGGGAAGTTGTCCAGATCGTTTCCACAGGCAGCATTGTTGAAAGACCATCAGACCAGGTCAACCGCCTGTGGATTGGTGGACGAAGACTCTCCACAGCCTGTGGACGAAGAAAAGATCCACAGGCCGTGCGCCAAGTTGTCCACCGCTGACCCACAGGCTGGAGCGAGTTGTCCCCAGTGATCCCCAGCTTCTCCACACCTCTGTCCACTGTTCGGCAACGCGCCGCGCCATCTCACCGCGTCGAGTGAAAGGCGTCACATCAAGGTGCCGGATTGGGCTGTGGGGAACGTGGGTAAAGCTGGGGACGGTGCTGGGGAGAAGTCACCCCAAGCTGTGGATCGAGTGTGCAGAACTTTTCGTCGTCCACAGACACCCCCGGTTGTCCACCGCCTCCGCCCACAGGGCCAGTGGACAAAAAATCGCCTCTGAGCTGCGAAAACAGGGTTATCCACGGTTTCCACAGGCCCTACTACTAAGACCAACTAGAGATAGCCTGAGAACCCTTTCGAAGTGGGGGCTGTGCACAACTTGCTCTCGGAGGCTCAGCTGCCGCTCGGCACGACTTGACCCCGAGAGGCACCGACTGTCAGCGCGGTGCGTCAGACTGGTCCCCGGTGTCCCTCCCCTCAGCGGTCCGAGCGACACCGAGTCAGACGACGAAGGCCAGCAGGGCGAGAGCGCCGGCAACAGACGGAGGCGGCAACGGTGAAGATCCGGGTGGAACGCGACGTACTCGCGGAGGCAGTGGCCTGGGCGGCACGCAGCCTCCCGGCCCGTCCGCCGGCGCCTGTCCTCGCCGGCCTCCTTCTGAAGGCCGAGCAGGGCGCACTGAGCCTCTCCAGCTTCGACTACGAGGTCTCGGCGAGGGTCTCCGTGGACGCGGAGATCGACGAGGAGGGCACGGTCCTCGTGTCCGGCCGCCTCCTCGCGGACATCTGCCGGGCGCTCCCCAACCGGCCGGTGGAGATTTCCACAGACGGTGTACGGGCGACCGTGGTCTGCGGCTCCTCGCGGTTCACACTCCACACCCTGCCTGTGGAGGAGTACCCGGCACTGCCCCAGATGCCGTCGGCGACCGGCACCGTCCCCGGTGAGGTCTTCGCCTCGGCCGCCGCCCAGGTGGCCATCGCCGCCGGGCGCGACGACACGCTCCCCGTGCTCACCGGCGTGCGCATCGAGATCGAGGGCGACAAGGTCACCCTGGCGTCCACCGACCGCTACCGCTTCGCGGTCCGCGAGTTCCTGTGGAAGCCGGAGGACCCGGAAGCGTCCGCGGTCGCCCTGGTACCCGCCAAGACGCTCCTGGACACCGCCAAGGCCCTCACGGGAGGCGACAGCGTGATCCTGGCGCTGTCAGGCTCCGGCGCGGGCGAGGGCCTGATCGGCTTCGAGGGTGCCGGGCGGCGTACGACCACCCGTCTGCTCGAAGGCGACCTCCCGAAGTACCGCTCGCTGTTCCCGACGGAGTTCAACTCCATCGCCGTCATCGAGACCGCCCCCTTCGTGGAGGCCGTCAAGCGTGTGGCCCTGGTCGCCGAGCGGAACACCCCGGTGCGGCTGAGCTTCGAGCAGGGCGTGCTGATCCTTGAGGCCGGCTCCAGCGACGACGCACAGGCTGTGGAAAGGGTCGACGCCCAGCTGGAGGGCGACGACGTCTCGATCGCCTTCAACCCGACGTTCCTGCTCGACGGCCTGAGCGCCATCGACTCGCCGGTGGCCCAGCTCTCCTTCACGACGTCCACGAAGCCCGCGCTCCTGAGCGGCAGGCCCGCCGTGGACGCCGAGGCGGACGAGGCCTACAAGTACCTGATCATGCCGGTGCGCCTGTCCGGCTGACCCCCTTGGCCCGCCGGTCCCCAGGGCCCGGCGGGCCGCACGGCGGGTAGGGCATACGTCTGAGCGGCTATGCCCACAGATGTGCGTGAGTTCCCCCGGTGCCCGAAAGGCGTGGGTGGTACCCCCAGGTCTAGGCTCGGACCCAGGTACGAGAGTGCCCTCACGCCACGTCGCAACCCTTAAGGAACAACTGATGGAGCTCGGTCTCGTCGGCCTCGGCAAGATGGGCGGCAACATGCGCGAGCGGATCCGCCGCGCAGGTCACACCGTCATCGGATACGACCGCAACCCGGACCTCGCCGATGTCCACAGCCTGGAAGAACTTGTGGGCAAGCTCAAGGGACCGCGCGTGGTGTGGGTCATGGTTCCGGCGGGCGCCGCGACCCAGTCCACCGTCGACGAGCTGGCCGCCCTGCTGGAGCCCGGCGACGTCGTCGTGGACGGCGGCAACTCGCGCTGGACGGACGACGAGAAGCACGCCGTCGAGCTGGGCATCAAGGGCATCGGCTTCGTCGACTGCGGCGTCTCCGGCGGCGTCTGGGGCCTGGAGAACGGCTACGCGCTGATGTACGGCGGCCACGCCGAGCACGTCGCCCGGGTGCAGCCCGTTTTTGACGCGCTCAAGCCCGAGGGCGACTTCGGAGCGGTGCACGCCGGCAAGGTCGGCGCGGGCCACTTCGCGAAGATGGTCCACAACGGCATCGAGTACGCCATGATGCAGGCCTACGCCGAGGGCTGGGAGCTCCTGGAGAAGGCCGACTCCGTGACGGACGTGCGTGAGGTCTTCCGCTCCTGGCAGGAAGGCACGGTCATCCGCTCCTGGCTGCTCGACCTTGCCGTCAACTCGCTGGACGAGGACGAGCACCTGGAGAAGCTCAAGGGCTATGCACAGGACTCCGGCGAGGGCCGGTGGACCGTGGAGGCCGCCATCGACCACGCGGTGCCGCTTCCCGCGATCACCGCGTCGCTCTTCGCCCGCTTCGCCTCGCGGCAGGACGACTCGCCGCAGATGAAGATGATCGCGGCGCTGCGCAACCAGTTCGGCGGCCACGCCGTCGAGAAGGCCTGATCGACGCCCCGGGTTCTCCGCACCCGGGGTGACCCGGTTGTCCACAGCCGGGGAAGAAACCCGAGAACCGGGGTCCGGCCCGGACCCCGGGGAACACCCGAAACACCACGCTGGGGGAGGTCGGCGAACGACCATGCACGTCACGCATCTGTCGCTGGCCGACTACCGCTCGTACGCCCGGGTAGAGGTGCCGCTCGACCCGGGCGTCACCGCGTTCGTGGGTCCCAACGGACAGGGCAAGACGAACCTGGTCGAGGCCGTCGGCTATCTCGCGACCCTCGGCAGCCACCGCGTCTCCTCCGACGCGCCGCTCGTCCGCATGGGCGCCGACCGGGCGATCATCCGGGCCAACGTCCGCCAGGGAGAGCGCCAGCAGCTCATCGAGCTGGAGCTGAACCCCGGCAAGGCCAATCGCGCCCGCATCAACAGGTCCTCCCAGGTCAGACCCCGTGACGTGCTCGGCATCGTACGGACCGTCCTGTTCGCGCCCGAGGACCTCGCCCTGGTCAAGGGCGACCCCGGAGAGCGACGCCGGTTCCTCGACGAACTGATCACCGCCCGCTCACCGCGCATGGCGGGCGTCCGATCCGACTACGACCGGGTCCTCAAGCAGCGCAACACCCTCCTGAAGTCGGCCGCGCTGGCCCGCCGGCACGGCGGTCGCACCATGGACCTGTCCACGCTCGAAGTGTGGGACCAGCACCTCGCGCGCGTGGGTGCCGAACTGCTGGCCCAGCGGCTCGACCTGGTCGCCGCGATCCAGCCGCTGGCCGACAAGGCCTACGAGCAGCTGGCGCCCGGCGGCGGGCCCGTCGCCCTGGAGTACAAGGCGTCCTCGCCCGGCATCGTGGGCCATGCCCGGGAGGAGCTCTTCGCGCAGCTGATGGCCGCCATGGAAGAGGCCCGCAAGCCGGAGATCGAGCGCGGTGTGACCCTCGTAGGGCCCCATCGGGACGATCTGGTGCTCAGACTCGGTCAGCTGCCCGCCAAGGGATACGCCTCCCACGGCGAGTCCTGGTCGTACGCGCTGGCGCTGCGCCTGGCCTCGTACGACCTGCTCAGGGCCGAGGGCAATGAGCCGGTGCTGGTCCTCGACGATGTCTTCGCGGAGCTGGACACCCGCAGGCGCGAGCGCCTCGCGGAGCTTGTCGCGCCCGGCGAGCAGGTGCTCGTGACGGCCGCCGTGGACGACGACGTACCGGGTGTTCTGGCCGGGACGCGGTACGCCGTGTCCGACGGCACGGTGGAGCGCGTATGACGGAGAACACATCGGGAACGGGTGCCGAGGGTTCGTCCGGCGCCGCATCCCCGAGGAAGACCCCCGAGCCGTCCGGCGTCGACCTCGCGCGCGTGGCGCTTCGCGCCGCGAAGGAGCAGGCACGCGCGCGTGGGGACGCGGCCCAGCAGAAGAAACAGGCGCGGCGCGGCGGCGGTCTGCGCTCCGGCTCGGGTGCCGACGGACGCGACCCCATGGCGCTCGGTGCCGCCATCAACCGGCTGCTCAGCGAGCGCGGCTGGGAGGCCCCGGCCGCGGTGGGCGGTGTGATGGGCCGGTGGCCGCAGATCGTCGGCGACGACCTGGCCAAGCACTGCGTTCCGCTGCGCTACGACGACGACCCGGCCGAGCGGGTGCTGACGGTGCAGTGCGACTCGACCGCCTGGGCGACCCAGCTGCGCCTGCTGGCACCGCAGTTGGTCGCGCGGCTGAACGAGGACCTCGGCCACGGCACGGTGCGCCTGCTCAAGGTCCAGGGGCCGACGGGCCCCCCGCGCCGCTACGGTCCTCTGCGCGCCCCGGGCAGCACGGGGCCCGGCGACACCTACGGATGACCCCCGGCCCCGCCGACCACGACGGGCCGGGCCCGCGGACGCCGCTCACCCTTGGCGATGACCGGCGTCGAGATACATGTGGACGACGCCCACACCGTCGACGGGGCCGTCGGCTTCCTGATCCTGACGGATTCCGGGGCGCCTGCCGCGCGGGTCCTGGCTGCGGGTGATCTTGACCCAGAACAGTTCGCCACCGCGACAGGCCGTCGGACGCGGCGAGTCGGGCGGCGCCCGGCCGCCGACCCCGGTGATCGTGACCACGCCGAGCCGCGGATCCAGCCGACAGCGAACGAATTCGGACCCTTGCTCGCGGCAGAGCCGGGCCCTGTCGCGCCCGCGATCGGGGTGGACGTGGCCGCCGTACGTCGGAGGCGGCGACCGCTCGCCGCGCGTTCGATCCCTTCGCCGACCCCACTCGCGGGTGACTCGCTGTTCTCTCAGGTCCGGCGGGGACGGCGGCCTGTGGGTCGCGCCGCATCTTGCCGACCCTGCCGGTCGATCTGAAAAACCATCGATCGCCCCTGGTCAGAGGCATATCAGGCGCTGCCTGGAGAACTCCGCGGCTGCTCGGAAGGACGCCTTTCGACCGGCATCGGTCGACCGCCGCGGGTAACCGCACGCAAAGGCGAGCATCGACCTGACTCGTCAGTAGCCAAGGGTTGACACCCCGAAGCGCTGAGTGCCGCTGTAAGCCTCTTTGGGCCCTGGTCCGCATATGGGGAGTCGGACGAGACCGGTTCAGGGCGGCACATGCGGACTCAGGTACCGGCAAACCCCCATCACTGTCGGCGCTACCGGTAGACTGGAAGCTAATCCCGCCCCACTAGTGGGACGCACCGAGCAACGCTGACCAAGGCTTACCAACGCAACACGCCGCAGCCGCTCCGGCCACCCGCCGGGAGTTCGGCTTGTGCTGTGCCAGAAAGGGCGCTTCGTGGCCGATTCCGGCAACCCCAACGAGAACATCCCGTCCACCGACATCGGCGCAAACGGCGAGGTCACGGCCTCGTACGACGCCAGTGCCATCACCGTCCTCGAGGGTCTGGACGCGGTCCGCAAGCGACCCGGTATGTACATCGGTTCGACCGGTGAGCGTGGACTCCACCACCTCGTGTACGAGGTGGTGGACAACTCGGTCGACGAGGCGCTCGCCGGCCACGCGGACACGATCGACATCACGATCCTTCCGGACGGCGGCGTACGCGTCGTCGACAACGGCCGTGGCATCCCGGTGGGCATCGTCGCGTCCGAGGGCAAGCCGGCCCTCGAGGTCGTGCTGACCGTGCTGCACGCGGGCGGCAAGTTCGGCGGCGGCGGCTACGCGGTCTCCGGTGGTCTGCACGGCGTCGGCGTCTCCGTCGTGAACGCCCTGTCGAGCAAGATCTCCGTCGAGGTCAAGACGGACGGCCACCGGTGGACGCAGGATTACAAGCTGGGCGTCCCGACGGCTCCCCTCTCCCAGCACGAGGCCACGGACGAGACCGGCACGTCGGTCACCTTCTGGGCCGACGCGGACATCTTCGAGACCACGGAGTACTCCTTCGAGACGCTCTCGCGGCGCTTCCAGGAGATGGCGTTCCTCAACAAGGGTTTGACGATCAAACTCACTGATGAGCGCGATTCGGCGAAGGCCGTTGCCGGGGCGGACGAGGCGGGCGCCGACGAGAAGGACGAAGTCAAGACCGTCACGTACCACTACGAAGGCGGCATCGTCGACTTCGTGAAGTACCTCAACTCCCGCAAGGGAGAAGCGGTGCACCCCACCGTCATCGACCTCGAAGCCGAGGACAAGGACAAGAGCCTGTCCCTCGAGGTCGCGATGCAGTGGAACAGCGGCTACAGCGAGGGCGTGTACTCCTTCGCCAACATCATCCACACCCACGAGGGCGGTACGCACGAGGAGGGCTTCCGTGCGGCGCTGACCTCGCTCATCAACAAGTACGCGCGCGACAAGAAGCTGCTTCGCGAGAAGGACGACAACCTCACGGGCGACGACATCCGCGAGGGTCTGACCGCGATCATCTCGGTCAAGCTGAGCGAGCCTCAGTTCGAGGGCCAGACCAAGACCAAACTGGGCAACACGGAGGCGAAGACCTTCGTCCAGAAGGCGGTCTACGAGCACCTCAACGACTGGCTGGACCGCAACCCGGTCGAGGCCGCGGACATCATCCGCAAGTCCATCCAGGCGGCCACCGCGCGCGTGGCGGCCCGCAAGGCGCGTGACCTCACCCGCCGCAAGGGCCTTCTGGAGTCGGCGTCCCTGCCGGGCAAGCTCTCCGACTGCCAGTCGAACGACCCCATCAAGTGCGAGATCTTCATCGTCGAGGGTGACTCCGCCGGTGGCTCGGCCAAGTCCGGCCGCAATCCGCAGTACCAGGCGATCCTCCCGATCCGGGGAAAGATCCTCAACGTCGAGAAGGCGCGGATCGACAAGATCCTGCAGAACCAGGAGATCCAGGCACTGATCTCCGCCTTCGGCACCGGAGTCCACGAGGACTTCGACATCGCGAAGCTCCGCTATCACAAGATCATTCTGATGGCGGACGCCGACGTCGACGGCCAGCACATCAACACCCTGCTGCTGACCTTCCTGTTCCGCTTCATGCGGCCGCTGGTAGAGGCAGGGCACGTCTTCCTGTCCCGCCCGCCGCTGTACAAGATCAAGTGGGGTCGGGACGACTTCGAGTACGCGTACTCGGACCGTGAGCGCGACGCGCTGATCGAGCTCGGCCGCCAGGCGGGCAAGCGCGTCCGCGAGGACTCGATCCAGCGCTTCAAGGGTCTCGGTGAGATGAACGCCGAGGAACTGCGCATCACGACCATGGACCAGGAGCACCGCGTGCTCGGCCAGGTCACGCTCGACGACGCCGCCCAGGCCGACGACCTGTTCTCGGTCCTCATGGGCGAGGACGTCGAGGCGCGCCGCGCGTTCATCCAGCGCAATGCCAAGGACGTCCGCTTCCTCGACATCTGAGTCGGTCTCAGCTGACCGCGTCAGAAAGGATCTTCACCAGCAATGACCGACGAGAACACACCGAGCAATCCTGAAGCGGGCGACATCGCCATGCGTATCGAGCCCGTCGGGCTCGAGACCGAGATGCAGCGCTCGTACCTCGACTACGCGATGTCCGTCATCGTGTCGCGCGCGCTGCCCGACGTGCGGGACGGTCTCAAGCCCGTCCACCGCCGCGTCCTGTACGCGATGTACGACGGCGGCTACCGGCCCGAGAAGGGCTTCTACAAGTGCGCCCGCGTCGTCGGCGACGTCATGGGCACCTACCACCCGCACGGCGACTCCTCGATCTACGACGCGCTGGTCCGTCTCGCGCAGCCGTGGTCGATGCGGATGCCGCTGGTGGACTCCAACGGCAACTTCGGATCTCCCGGCAACGACCCGGCCGCCGCCATGCGGTACACCGAGTGCAAGCTGAAGCCGCTGTCCATGGAGATGGTCCGCGACATCGACGAGGAGACCGTCGATTTCACGGACAACTACGACGGCCGCAACCAGGAGCCGACCGTCCTGCCGGCCCGCTTCCCGAACCTGCTGATCAACGGCTCGGCGGGCATCGCGGTCGGTATGGCCACCAACATCCCGCCGCACAACCTGCGCGAGGTCGCGGCCGGCGCCCAGTGGTACCTGGAGAACCCCGAGGCCTCCCACGAGGAGCTCCTGGACGCCCTGATCGAGCGCATCAAGGGCCCCGATTTCCCGAGTGGCGCCCTGGTGGTGGGCCGCAAGGGCATCGAGGAGGCGTACCGCACGGGCCGTGGCTCCATCACGATGCGCGCGGTCGTCGACGTCGAGGAGATCCAGAACCGCCAGTGCCTGGTGGTCACCGAACTCCCGTACCAGGTCAACCCCGACAACCTCGCCCAGAAGATCGCCGACCTGGTCAAGGACGGCAAGGTCGGCGGCATCGCGGACGTACGGGACGAGACCAGCTCCCGCACCGGCCAGCGGCTCGTGATCGTGCTCAAGAGGGACGCCGTCGCCAAGGTCGTCCTGAACAACCTCTACAAGCACACCGATCTGCAGACGAACTTCGGCGCGAACATGCTGGCGCTCGTCGACGGTGTGCCGCGCACCCTCTCCCTGGACGCGTTCATCCGCCACTGGGTGACGCACCAGATCGAGGTCATCGTCCGGCGGACGAAGTTCCGGCTCCGCAAGGCCGAGGAGCGAGCGCACATCCTGCGCGGCCTCCTGAAGGCCCTGGACGCCATCGACGAGGTCATCGCGCTCATCCGGCGCAGCGACACCGTGGAGATCGCGCGTGAGGGCCTGATGGGCCTCCTGGAGATCGACGAGATCCAGGCCAACGCGATCCTCGAGATGCAGCTGCGCCGACTGGCCGCACTGGAGCGCCAGAAGATCGTCCAGGAGCACGACGAGCTCCAGGCCAAGATCCGCGAGTACAACGAGATCCTCGCCTCGCCGGTGCGTCAGCGCGGCATCATCAGCGAGGAGCTCGCCGCGATCGTCGAGAAGTTCGGCGACGACCGCCGCTCCAAGCTGGTGCCCTTCGACGGTGACATGTCCATCGAGGACCTGATCGCCGAAGAGGACATCGTCGTCACCATCACGCGCGGCGGCTACATCAAGCGCACCAAGACGGAGGACTACCGCTCGCAGAAGCGGGGCGGCAAGGGCGTCCGCGGCACGAAGCTGAAGCAGGACGACATCGTCGACCACTTCTTCGTGTCGACGACGCACCACTGGCTGCTGTTCTTCACGAACAAGGGCCGTGTCTACCGCGCCAAGGCCTACGAGCTCCCGGACGCCGGCCGTGACGCGCGTGGACAGCACGTCGCCAACCTGCTGGCCTTCCAGCCGGACGAGGCGATCGCCGAGATCCTCGCGATCCGCGACTACGAGGCGGCGCCCTACCTGGTGCTGGCCACGAAGGGCGGACTGGTCAAGAAGACGCCGCTCAAGGATTACGATTCGCCCCGCGCGGGCGGCGTCATCGCGATCAACCTTCGGGAGACGGAGGACGGATCCGACGACGAACTGATCGGAGCCGAACTCGTATCCGCCGAGGACGATCTGCTCCTGATCAGCAAGAAGGCGCAGTCGATCAGGTTCACTGCGACGGATGACGCTTTGCGACCGATGGGCCGTGCGACCTCGGGCGTCAAGGGCATGAGCTTCCGCGAGAGCGACGAGCTGCTCTCGATGAATGTTGTTCGACCCGGTACGTTCGTGTTCACTGCCACAGACGGTGGGTACGCGAAGCGGACCGCCGTCGACGAGTACCGCGTCCAGGGTCGCGGCGGCCTCGGTATCAAGGCCGCCAAGATCGTCGAGGACCGCGGCTCCCTCGTCGGCGCGCTTGTGGTCGAGGAGACCGATGAGATCCTCGCCATCACACTGTCCGGTGGTGTGATTCGTACGCGAGTCAACGAGGTCAGGGAGACGGGCCGTGACACCATGGGCGTCCAACTGATCAACCTGGGCAAGCGCGATGCCGTGGTCGGCATCGCTCGTAACGCCGAGGCCGGTCGTGAGGCGGAGGAAGTCGACGGCGACGACGCCGTGGACGAGACCGCCGAAGCCGTCGAGGCCATCGGTACGGAAGAGGGCGAGCCGTCCTCGGCCGAGTAGCGCGAGGAGTGAGTCGTCGTGAGCGGAGCCACGGGCGCCGGATCGACCGGTACGGAAACGGACGGCGGCCGTGGCACCGCCATGGAAGAGACTGACTCCCATGACTCTCATGGATCCCAGGGGGGAACTGTGACGGACACCCGAGGCCAGCAGGCCCAGCAGTACGCGGGCGGGCAGGCGGCCCCGGTCGGGGCGCCTGTGACCCCGAGCGCGCCGCCGGTATCGCCCCCGGCGGCGGCATCGCCGCTGCCGGGCGAGCGGCAGGGGCAGCAGCCCGCGCAGCAGCCCTACCACCCTCCGCAGGCGTATCCGGCGCAGCCGCCGTCGGGCGCGGTCCGCCGTCCGCGCACCGGTGCGCGGACGACTCCGCGGACGCGCAAGGCGCGGCTGCGGGTGGCCAAGGCCGACCCGTGGTCGGTGATGAAGGTCAGTTTCCTGCTCTCCATCGCGCTCGGCATCTGCACGATCGTGGCGGCCGCGGTGCTGTGGATGGTCATGGACGCGATGGGCGTCTTCTCGACCGTCGGCGGCACGATCTCCGAAGCGACGGGCTCGAACGAGTCCAACGGCTTCGACCTGCAGTCGTTCCTCTCGCTCCCGCACGTCCTGCTGTTCACGTCGATCATCGCGGTCATCGACGTGGTCCTCGCGACCGCCCTGGCGACCCTCGGAGCGTTCATCTACAACCTCTCCGCCGGCTTCGTCGGCGGCGTCGAGCTGACCCTCGCCGAGGACGAGTGAGGGTCCGTTCAAACGCCCTCTGACTATCGATTTTGGGACTGGCCGCGTCGTGCGCTAATCTTCAGAGGTCAGCGCGCGGGACACACACCGCAAAGCGCGGCGGGGCTATAGCTCAGTTGGTTAGAGCGCATCCCTGATAAGGATGAGGCCACAGGTTCAAATCCTGTTAGCCCCACAGCATGAAGACCCTCAACCGTTCGCGGTTGGGGGTCTTTGCGTTTCCCGTGGGGCCCTTCGCGAGGGTGAGAGTGCCGTGGCGAACCTTTGTCATGTGGTGGGCCTTGCGGTGAAGGCGCCGACGGTCGTGGCACACAGACGGTCGGGGGACAGACGGGGCGGTCGTGGCACGCCGGCGATCGTGACGCGCTGGCGTCCTGCCGAAGAAGCCGGTGCACGAGGCGCGGAGGAAGGCCCCGAGCGGCGCAACGTCGAAGGCCCGGCAACTCTTCCGAGTCGCCGGGCCTTTGCCCTGGGTGCTTTGTACGCAAGTTCGCCGCTACGTCAGGGTGTCTGTGAGGGGTTACGCGTCGAGGGGGGTTACGGGTTTCGGATACGCGAAAGACCGCGTGAAGGGGCAGGCGCCTGAGGAGAAGGGGCCGGGGACCGCGAGGCTTGAGGAACGGCCGGGACTGTGAAGTCCGAGGAACGGTTGGGACTGCGAAGTCCGGGGACCGCCGGACCGTGCAGTCCGAGGAACGGCCGGGGCCGCGAGGTTCAAGGAGGGGTCAAGGGCCGTGGGCCAGGGAGTGACCAGGGGCCGCGCGGCTCGGGAAGTGGCCGGGGACGGTTTCCTGTGCTTTTTCGTCCGTACCGACTCTCGTACGGTGCTTCCCGCCCGTCTCGGTGCTCTTCTCAGCGCTGGAGCGGTACAGCGGGCGTGAGGGCTCCCAGGGGCTCCGTGCCGGGCGCTGCGAGGATCTCGGGCCCGGAACAGGTCTCGGGGCCCGCAAGGCCTTCCAGGCCGCCGAGAGCGGCGGGGTCCGCCGTGTCGCCGTCCGCCGGTGCGCGGTGGCGGCAGCTCGGCGAGGAGCCGTGAGCCTCGGCGCGGATGCGTTGCTTCATCGTGGGGGGCAGGGCCTGACTGTGGGACGAGGCCCGGGCGGCCATCGCCGGGGTCGTCGCCGTGGTCTCGGTGTTGCGGGCCGGACCGGCCTGCGGTACCGCGGCGGCCACGGTGGTCGTGATGAGTCCGAGCGTCGTGCACAGCGCCAGGAAGGCGGTGACGATCGCGGTCCACAGCTTCATGACCTTGTTCTGGGTCACGGCCCCTCACTTTCGGGTCGGGCGATTTGCGTACTTTCCTCATGATGTGTATGAGGGCCGCGAAGTGGTGGACCCGGACCCGTGGCGCGTTGATGTTCAGATGAACACCACCCGGATGGCCGCAAGTGATCTGGTAAGTCCGTAGATGCCAATAAAAGTCACTTTCTGTGGCATGTGATCACCCCGAGATCGGAGGGGTCGCATCTCGTTCCATCGCCGTGCGCGGGGCCGCAGTTGAGGGCCTATCCAGGTCACCGATCGATATCGGTCGGTGTGTATAGTCGGGCGCCAGAAGTCCCCTACGTCAACGAAAGACGAGGTCGCGCGGTGAAGAAGCTTCTCCTGGTCGCACTGGCCGCCATCGGCGGGCTCCTCGTGTACCGCCAGATCCAGGCGGATCGCGCCGAGCAGGATCTGTGGACGGAGGCGACTGACTCCGTGCCCACGGGTTCGTGAGTACAGACAACAGTCTCGGAGCAGACCCCGGCCGCCTCGCGGTCGGGGTTTTGTGTTTCCCGGAGCCCCGCCGGCCCACGGAGGCAAGCGAAGTGGTTGCACGGGCGACCGCGGCGGCCGCACGGCCGCTCCCTTTCGGCCGCTCCCACTGATAGCCGGGGTGTCGCGGTGACCGACGAGGCAGGATGGTCCGCGCCAGGGGGCTACGACGAGGGGTGGCGCGTGATGGGGCGGCGCACGGAGGGCCGGCGGGCCGAGAGCCGGTGTGCGAGGACGTGGCACGGCCGGATGCTCGTGGCCGCGGCAGCGGCGGCCACCCTGTGCGTGGCCCTCGCACCCGCGGGCCGGGCCGCCACAGCCGCCGCTCCCGCGGCGGCCGATGCGCGGACCACCGACGAAGACGCGAGGACGGCCGCCGACGGTACGTCCGGGCCGTACGCCTTCGCCGCGGACGCCACCACCGTCAAGGGCACGGCGGACACGACCGACTCCGTACGGCTCGAGCCGGGCCGCACGTACAAGAGCTCCGTCGGAGCTGCGGGAAGGGGCGGCAGGCTCTACTACCGTCTTGAACTGGACGCCGTCTCCAACGCGTACATCGCCGCCACCGCCGTCCCCGGGCCCGGCGCGACGGTCTCCTACTCGGACGGCCTCAAGGTCTCCCTGCAGGACGGCAACGGCCGCAACTGTTCCTTCTCCGGCACCGTCCACTTCGGGGCCACCCAGAGCCCGCACCCCATCACCGCCTGGGCGTCCCGTGAAACGAGCGGCAAGCAGTACGCCTGCCAGACGGCGGGAACGTACTACGTGGTCGTCGAACGCACCGGAGCGGCGGGGACGACGAGCGGTACGACGGGTTCGGCCGCCCTGGCGCCTTCCTCGGCCCGCGCGTGGGACCTGGAGCTCAGCTATGTGTCGGAGCCGACCCTGAAGACGGCGTCCGGTTCGACGAGCGCGCCGGAAGTCTGGAACTCCGCGTCGCCCGACGCCCTCGTGGGGGCGGCGAAGCGCCGCAGTGGCGGCGCCGGGTTCAGCGGGGCCGTCCCGCTCGGGCAGGGAGTCTGGAAGGACGACATCAGCCCGGGGCAGACCCGCTTCTACAAGGTGCCGGTCGACTGGGGACAGCAGTTCTACGCCACCGCGGACCTGGGCAGTTCGAACCGTGGCCAGGGCTATATGGGCACCGCCCTCGTCATGTCCCTCTACAACCCCGTACGCGGCTTCGTCGACGACGTCGGCTCCGGATACGACGGCAGCCAGCGCTCCGCCGCGCTCGACCCGCTTCCTCCCGTCGCCTACAAGAACCGCTACGGCCTCAACGACCATGTGAGCGGGATGCGGTTCGCCGGTTCCTACTACCTCGTGGTCCATCTCGCCGCACAGGTCGCCGACCATTTCGGCGAGGGGCCGTTCGGGCTGACACTGCGGGTGCGCGTGACCGGAACGGCACAGGCGGGGCCTGCCTATGCGGGGCGGGCGACGCCCCGGGACGTGTTCGCTGTTCCGGCGGGGGACTCCGACCACGCGGCCGACGACGGCGCGGCGGGCACCGGGGACGCCGGCAGCGGTGACGCCGGCCGGAGCGGCACCATGAAACTGGTCGCCGCGGGTGGCATCGGCACGGGAAGCCTGCTGATGCTGACGCTCGGAATGTGGACCGTGCTCGCTCGCCGCCGTGCGGTGCGGAGCCTCGGGCCCGCACCGGAGGACGCGGACACGGCCTCGGCCTCGCTGCCCGCAGCGGCGCCGACGTCGGCGCAGACGTCCGCGCCTTGGGAGCACGGGGCGACACGAGGCTGGTAGCTCTTCTCGCTCGGACCACGGATCGGGCCGGGCAGGACAGGTCAGGGCGGGACAGAGCAGGGCTTCTCTGGCGGGCTTCGCGGTCGGTCGCGACCGGGTTCGCTCCCGCCTCCCCTCAGGCTTGGGCCAGAGCCCAGAACCCCACCGCGAAACAGGCCAGAGCGAGCAGCAGCATCGGCACCGCGACCTTGGCGGGCGGCCCCGGACGCGGCCGTGCGCGCCTGCCTCGGCGTTCCGGAACCGGGGGCGGAACCTGAACGGACCGAGCGGTGTACGAAGCGGTGGAGGCGTACGCGTGCTGCGGCATCGCGGCGGACGGGGTCGGCGGCAGATGGGGGGAGCGCCCCTGCGCAGGAATGGGCGCGGTCGGGGGAGTGGGCGTCGGGGTCGGGTCGAACGGCGGGGGGTAGAGCGGGGCGGACGTCGGCAGCGGGAGCGGAACCGCGGTGGGGGGAGTGGGCGCCTGCGCCTCCGGCCAGGCCTGCTGGGGCGGCTGCGGCTGCTGCTGTGGGTACTGGGGCTGGTGAAGGGGAGGCTCGGCCGATGGTTGTCGCTGGGAGCCGGTACCGGCCGCGGAGTGCGGCGGCGGCAGATGGAAGCTGCCGGTGTCCGACATCGAGGACGGCTGGGGAGAGGTCCCGAGGGCGGGGTCCTGAGGTGTGTCGTCGGGGGCGGTAAGAGGTCGAGCGTCCTCGGGGACGGACCGGGCCGATACGCCGTCGAGGCCGGTCAGGGGTCGCACGCGCCCGCGGTCGGACTCAACTCCCGCTTCCCCGGAGGCGGGTTGAGACCGTACGCCGTCCTGGGCGGGCCACTGTCCCACGGAACCCTCGGCAGATCCCTGCTCCACGTCAGTGGGACGGGATTCCGGGAGTACGCCCCCGGTACCGAGGTCGCGATACCCGCCCCCGGCGCCGGGACCAGGCCGGACGCCCCCCGGAACGGACCCCTGCGGCCCCCGCGTCCCCGAGCCGGGTCCGGGGCCGGATCCCTCACCGGGATTGGGCACGGAAGCCGAGGCAGGAAAAGCGCCCGGGCCTGTTGAGCTGTGCCTCGAACCGGAGTTGGGGCCGAAGCCGGAGTCGGAGCCGACTCCGAAGTTGAAGTCGGAGTCGGAGTCGGAACCAAGGCCAAGGTCGGCGCCAAGGTCGAAGCCTGATCCGGAGTTCGAGTCGGAGTCGAGTCCGGGGTGGGCGGCCGTGGTGTCCGGGTGTCCGCGGGAGGACAGAGTTCGTGGACTCACTTGCGAAGCGTTTCCAGGCTCCAGAGGCCCCGCCGGACCGAACCCCTCGGGCAGTGGCCCGAGTTGGTCGAAGACCTCGATCAGTTCGTCGTCGGGTCCGGGCTCGGGCAGCAACTCGACGGCCGCGGCAAGGGCCTTGCGCGCTCCTGTGGCGGTGCGGAAGCGAGCGCGCGGATCCGGCTGGAGGAGCATCGCCACGACCTGCCACAGAGGCTCGGGTATCCCCCGCGGGGCGGCCGGCGTCCCGTGCTCGGCGAAGTACTCGATCAGTGCCTTGGCGTCGGGCTTGGTGCCTTCCAGGAGGTACAGGGCGACCAGGCCCACGGCGAACAGGTCGGCGGGAAAATCGGGTTCGGAGCCCAGCATCTGCTCGGGTGCGAAGTAACCCGGCGTCCCCACCACGTAGTTGGTCTCGGTGAGCCGTGGTTCGCCGAGCCGCATGGCGATGCCGAAGTCGGACAGCCGCAACCGCGGCCGGGCCGTGCCGGACGCTTCGAGGAGCACGTTGGCGGGCTTGATGTCGCGGTGCACGACCCCTTCCGCGTGCACGGCGGCGAGACCCGCGAGGAGCTGGTCGATCAGGGTGCAGACGAACGAGGGAGGCAGCGGGCCGTAGTCGTTGACCAGGTGGACCAGGGAGCCCCCGGCGACCAGATCCATGGTGAACAGGACCTTGTCGTCGTCGGCGGCCCAGCTCGCGGGAGCCAGGACATGAGGATGGTCGATCCGCAGCGCCTGTTCCCGCACGAACCGCAGCAGGGCGTGCGCGTCGCTCTGCTGGAGCACCTTGGCGGCCACATAGCGGCGCCGCCGGTGGTCCCAGGCGCGCCACACCGCACCGACTCCCCCGCGCCCGATCGGGTCGACCAGTTCGTACCGGCCTGCGAAGACCTCACCCATGGTCGTACGTCGCTCCCCTTCGGCGGTCGGTCCGGAGACCTCTTCCGAGGTGCCCGGCTGCATGACGTGCGGCGGCTGGAAGGTGTCACGGCTTCCAGCGCCGGGCGGTCGGCGGCCGGGCTCGGCTCAGCTCTGGTGGGACTGGTAGTGCGCGACCGCGTCGGACGTACGGCCGGCACCGTAGACCCGGAGGAACTCTGCCAGTTCCGGGTGGGTCGGGGCGAGGGTGTCCGCCGCGTCGATGATGTCGCCGGCGGCAGCCACCGAGCGCAGCAGTGACTGGATCTCGCGGACCACCCGCTTGACCGTCGGGGCTCCCGAACTGGTCGTGGACTGCGTGGTGTTGCTGAGCACCGATCCCCCCTGGGACTTCTTGATCTCGTCCATCCGCTCGGTCGCCTCGGCGGCGCTGACGCTCCCGTCGGCGACCTGCCCCGCCAGGTCCTGCAGGAGCTGGACGCGCTGGACCACCGCGGGATTGCCGATCTTGGCCCGCTGACCGCTCATCAGCTGCGACAACATGGGCGCGGAGAGGCCCAGCACCCCGGCAAGACGCGCCTGGTTCAGACCCAGGTCCTCTATGAGCCTACGGAAGAGCGCCCCCAACGGCTCCCCGTACCAGTTCCGCTGCAGCTCCCGGGCTCTCGCGGTTGCTTCCTGCTGTGCGGCGTCCATTGCGTCTCCCCATCGCTTCCCCAAGTACCGCGGTTCGCGACAGCGAACCACGTCGAGCATCTTACGGAGAGTGGTCGTCCACGGGGACCCCCAATATTTTGCGAGATCCCGTGGCTGACCCGGTACTCTGGTCTGCGGCGCCCGTCGACAGATGGTTCTTGTGGTCGGACGCTCCTCTTACGGGGCCTTAGCTCAGTTGGTAGAGCGCTGTCTTTGCATGGCAGATGTCAGGGGTTCGACTCCCCTAGGCTCCACACCTCGAACCGGTCAGACGCCCAATAGCGGCGGCTGGCCGGTTTTCGTATGTCCCCCTTTCATCCGCGTCCGCATCCCTGGTGAGGCGGTACTTCGACGGGACGGGGCCGACACGAGTGCCATCAGTGACGTGTGTCACAGGAGAGAATTTGCAGACGTTGCACTTCTTTGCGCAAACAGGGTGGCCAGGGCGAGGGCTGTGGCTCCACTGTGCGGGCGGCCGGTGCGGCAGCGAGGGGCGGAGGGTCCGGCCGAGGCCCTTGTGTGAGCTGCTGCGCGGGCTACCGAGTGACCGGTTCGGCGCATTCCGTTAACAACATCTCCATGGATGCTGCACACGAGAACCGTTGCAAACGTCATCGCGGGCCGTGCGGGTAAATCCTCCGCAGGGAGTTCACGGCCCCTCCCGCCGACGTTCCACGTGAAACATCGCCGCGGGGGGGGGGGCCCGCCCCCACCCCCCCCCCCCGGGGGGGGGGGGGGGGGTTTATAGGGGGGGGGCGGGCGCCGCCCCCCCCGCCACCGCCGCCAGGAAAAGGACCCCGGGGGGGGGGTGCGAC
>NZ_JBIAIQ010000002.1:246574-439096 GCF_042871525.1 Streptomyces sp. NPDC005784 | reverse complement strand
CGCGGGGCAGGAGACCGTCAAGTCTCCTGCCCCGCGGCGATGTTGGGTCGAATTTCAGCGGCGGTCGTCGCGCTCCGCCGCCTCCTCCTCGGCTTCCTTGACCTGGACCTCGGGGTCGAGGTCCGACTGGCCGCTGCCGTCGACCGACGCGAGACGCCCGGCCTCGGGCACCTCGGTCGCGGCCGGCGGTTCGACGAGCCAGTCGGGGTTGGCCTGCTTGTCCCACCACTTCCAGGCGGCGAAAGCGCCGCCCGCCAGAAGCCCCAGCACGGCCAGCCCCTTCACGACACGGCCGGCCCTGGCCCGCCGCTCGTGCTTGCGGAGCAGCTTCTGGATCTCCTGCGGTGTGACCTGGCCGCGCAGAGCGGCGATGGCCGCCACGCCGCGCGCCGCGGCCTCGTCCCGAACGGGCTGGGCCGCGGCCACCGCCTGCTCGATCCTCGGCTTCGAATAGTCGGCGGCCTGACGAGCCGCCCTGCGGGTGCGGATGGCCGCTTCCTGGGCGGCCTGGTCGACCTTCGGTGGCACATGGGTACGGGCCTGCTCAAGGCGCGGCGCGAGATGGGCGTCGTACTGGACGCGGGCCTGTTCGGCGGCCTGCGACACCTTCGGCGCGAGCCGTACACGCGCTTCGCTCGCGTAGTACGAGGCCCTGTCCTTGGCCGTGTCGGCGTAAGGCGCCACCACTTCCGCGGCGTGCAGCACGCTGTCCTTCGCCGAGCCGGTCGCGGCGCGCACGCTGTCGATGCGGGTCACGGGTTTCCTCCTCCTCGGTGGCGTACGTCAGGGATACCGGGTACCCCCAAAGACACACAGTTCACCTTTCCGCCCCTATGGGGATCATGCCCGCCCAAGGGGTCCGGGGCATGTGAGGGCGGGCATCCGTGTCACGGGTGCCGACTCCCGGGGACTCCCGGGACGGAGCCGGTCAGGTGTCGATCAAGTGAGATAGCGGATCAATACGGGGCAACGGGAGCTTGTCGTCGACAATGCCACGGATCGCCCCGGCTCGCTCCCGTCCCGGCGCGACTCGACCGGTTTTCTGCAAGCCCCACGTCCGCACGTGCGTCCGGAGGCGGCGGTCGGGGGCCCAGCACCCCGGGCCGTGCGAGGATCGGGCAGTCAAAAGAAGGCAACGGAAGGCAGATCGTGGCCGAGCAGCTTTACGCCACCCTGAAGACCAACCAAGGCGACATCGACATCCGGCTCCTGCCGAACCACGCGCCCAAGACGGTTCGGAACTTCGTCGAACTCGCCAAGGGTGAGCGTGAGTGGGTCAACCCGACCACGGGTGTGAAATCCACGGAAAAGCTGTACGACGGCACGGCCTTCCACCGGGTGATCAGCGGTTTCATGATCCAGGGCGGGGACCCCCTGGGCAACGGCACCGGTGGTCCCGGCTACCAGTTCGAGGACGAGTTCCACCCGGACCTCCGCTTCGACAGGCCCTACCTACTGGCCATGGCCAACGCCGGCCCGGCCACCAACGGCTCGCAGTTCTTTATCACCGTCTCCCCGACGGCCTGGCTGACCCGCAAACACACCATCTTCGGTGAGATCACGGACGCGGCCAGCCAGAAGGTCGTGGACGCCATCGCCGGCACCGACACCAACCCGCGCACCCACCGCCCGGTCAACGACGTGGTCATCGAGTCGGTCGTCGTCGAAACCCGCGAGCGCTGAGCCCGCGCCGGACTCCCGGTCCTTGAGCCCGAAGGCCCCCGGAGGGAACCAAACGCCCCGTTCATCCGTAAGGATGGACGGGGTGGTGTGCTGTGCACCCGGACCCGCTTGTGACCGCGTGCGAGCCGCCGTACGGAGATTGAGGGGACCCCATGGATCAGCTGCCCGGCAGCCCGCAGGGCCCGCGGGACCAGGGACCGAAGGACGCCCGGAACCTGCCCGGTTGCTACCGGCACCCGGACCGCGAGACCGGCGTCCGCTGCACCCGCTGCGAGCGCCCGATCTGCCCCGAGTGCATGGTCAGCGCCTCCGTCGGCTTCCAGTGCCCCGACTGCGTCCGCGGCGGCTCCGGCACCGGCCACGCCCCGGCGGCCAACCAGCCGCGCACCCTCGCGGGCGGCACCGTCGCGGCGGACCCCCGGCTCGTCACCAAGGTGCTGATCGGCATCAACCTGGCGATCTACCTCGTCCAGCTCTCGGTGGGCGACGCCTTCACCGACCGCTTCACCCTCTTCGGCAATGCCTTGCTCTCCGGGCACATGCAGGGCGTGGCCGAGGGCCAGTGGTACCGGATGCTGACGTCGATGTTCCTGCACAGTCCCAGCAGCTACACGCACATCATCTTCAACATGCTCAGCCTGTGGTGGGTCGGCGGCCCCCTGGAGGCGGCCCTCGGCCGCGCCCGCTACATCACCCTCTACTTCGTCTCGGGCCTCGCGGGCAGCGCGCTCACCTATCTGCTCGCCGCCCCCAACCAGCCGTCGCTCGGCGCCTCCGGCGCGATCTTCGGCCTGTTCGGCGCCACCGCGGTCCTGATGCGCCGGCTCAACTACGACATGCGCCCGGTCATCGCCCTGCTGGTGATCAACCTGATCTTCACCTTCGGGTGGAGCAACATCGCCTGGCAGGCGCACATCGGCGGCCTGGTCGGCGGTGTGGTGGTCGGTTACGCGATGGTCCACGCGCCGCGCGAGCGGAGGAACCTCGTCCAGTACGGGGTCGCCGCTCTGATGCTGGTCGCGGTGGTCGTCACGACGCTGCTCAGGACCGCTCAGCTCACCTGAGAGCCGGCTGATCGTGACCGCTGCCCAGCTCACCTGAGAGTGCGCTTGGCTCACCTGAGAAGTGATGTTGTCCACAGACCGTGGCGGATCTCGTGCACGCTGTGCGGGAACAGCTGTGCCCCCTGTCACTGACCCGAGTTTCCCCAGGTCGGACAGGGGGCGAACAGGTTTGCGGATGCCGGTGGACCAGTCACACCGGCGTCAACCGCGGATGAGTTATCCACAGATCGTCTTTCTTTTCCACCTGTGGAAAACTACTGTGGATAACTCAGTGGATAGCCGTGGGCAGAGCTGCCGCCCCGGTCGTTTCCGTGTGGGTGAAGACGGTCACTTCCACTGTGTGGAGACGCCGAATCCGGCCGCGATGAAGCCGAAGCCGACCACGATGTTCCAGTTGTCGAGCGCGTCGATCGGCAGCGAGCCGTCCGTCACGTAGAAGACAACGATCCAGGCGAGACCGATGAGGAACATGGCCAGCATGGCCGGTGCGACCCAGGTATTGCTGGTCAGCTTGATGTTGGTCGCCTGCTTCGCCGGGGGCGGCGTGTAGTCGGCCTTCTTGCGGATACGTGACTTCGGCACGAGGGTCTCTCCTGTCGATGCGCTGCGTGGCCGCGCAGGGAACTTGGGCGGGCTCCGGGGCAGCGTACAAGGGGACACTGAGCGCTCCCCCGGGCGTCCGTTAGCGTAGTGCTTCCGCGGCGCCGAAGGAGATAAGGGTACGTTGAGCAATTCTGCCGACTCCCCCGGGACGGATTCCAGTCCTGGCGGTACGCACCGTTTCCGGCCCGTACGTGTCCTCACGGTGGCCGTCTTCGCCCTCGCGGGCCTCATCTTCTTCACGAGCTTCGATACGGCCAAGGGTACGAACATCCGTACGGATGCGTCCATGCTGAAGCTTTCAGACCTGATTCAGGAGCGCAGTCACAAGAACGCGACGCTGGACGAGTCCAACGGGGCCCTGCGTCGTGACGTGGACACCCTCGCCGGCCGCGAGGACGGCAGCAGCGAGGCCAGGGACGCCAAGCTCGCGGCGCTGGAGAAGAACGCGGGCACCCAGAAGCTCAAGGGCGAGGCCGTCACGGTCACGCTCAACGACGCCCCGCCCAACGCGACGGCGAAGCTTCCCGGCTACCCCGAGCCGCAGCCCGACTACCTCGTCATCCACCAGCAGGACCTTCAGGCGGTGGTGAACGCCCTGTGGGAGGGCGGAGCCCGGGGCATCAAGGTGATGGACCAGCGGCTGATCTCCACCAGCGCCGTGCGCTGCGTCGGCAACACCCTGATTCTCCAGGGCCGCGTCTACTCGCCCCCGTACAAGATCACCGCCATCGGCGACCCGCAGAAGCTCCAGAAGTCGCTCGCCGCCTCTCCGGCGATCCAGAACTACATGGTGTACGTCAACGTGTACGGGCTCGGCTGGAAAGTCGAGGAGGCCGGGACGGTGACTCTTCCCGGGTACTCGGGCACAGTGGATCTCCACTACGCGAAGCCCGTGGAGTAGGTGCCGGACCTCGCGGAGCATTGGGCGAATCCTGTGGAGCGAGCTGCCGCCGGGGGGACCTTGTGTCGGTGCGAGTGGTCGTCAGGACGATCAGTGAGCTGTGCCTCACCGCCGGCACCCTGATCGTGCTCTTCGTGGTCTACGTGTTGTTCTGGACGGGAGTCCAGGCCGACAGCGCGATGAACCACCAGATCGATGTGCTCCAGAAACAGTGGTCGAAGGGAGCGGTGGCCCAGGCGCCGAAGACCCCGTCGGACTCTTCGGGTCCGTCCGGCTCGTCGGGCTCCTCCGGTACCGCGGGCTCTTCGGGTGCCACGGGTGCCACGGGTGGCGCCGGCGGCACGGCCACCGAGAGCCCGAAGGCGCCCGGCCCCTACAAGTACGGCGGCCCGTTCGCGGTCATGTACATCCCGCGGCTCGGTTTCACGTGGAACAAGCCCGTGCTCGAAGGCACCGCCACACAGGTCCTGAAGAAGGGGCTCGGCCACTACAGGGGCACCGCCCAGCTCGGCCAGGAGGGCAACTTCTCGGTCGCCGGTCACCGGCGTACGTACGGGGATCCCTTCAAGGACTTTCCCGAGCTGCGCCGAGGCGACGCGGTGGTGCTGACGGACGGGACGACCTGGTTCACGTATCGGATCGACAAAGGCCCCTACAAAACCGTGCCCTCCGACATTGAGGTGATCGACCCTGTGCCACGTAAGTCCGGGTATACGCGTCCGGGACGCTATCTCACGCTGACCACGTGTGATCCGGAGTGGGGGCACAGCCACCGGTTGATCGTCTGGGCACACCTTGATTCCACACAGCCTGTGGAGGCAGGGAAACCGGTGGCTCTGCGCCGTTAGTCTGTTGGCGTACGGCGACGGAAGGGACGGCATGTACGGCTGGATCTGGCGGCATCTGCCGGGGAGCGCATGGGTGAAGGCGCTGCTCTCACTCGTGCTCGCCCTGGCAGTGGTCTACGTGCTCTTCCAGTACATCTTCCCCTGGGCCGAACCGCTGCTGCCCTTCAACGATGTGACGGTGGACAACCAGTGAGCACGCGCATCCTCGTTGTGGACAACTACGACAGCTTCGTCTTCAACCTGGTCCAGTACCTGTACCAGTTGGGCGCGGAGTGCGAGGTGCTGCGCAACGACGAGGTGTCGACCGCGCACGCCCAGGACGGTTTCGACGGGGTGCTGCTGTCCCCGGGGCCCGGCGCTCCCGAGCAGGCCGGTGTCTGCGTCGACATGGTCCGGCACTGTGCCGCGACCGGGGTGCCCGTCTTCGGTGTCTGCCTCGGGATGCAGTCGATGCAGGTGGCGTACGGCGGTGTGGTCGACCGCGCGCCCGAGCTGCTGCACGGGAAGACCTCGCTCGTGGAGCACCAGGGCAAGGGCGTCTTCGCCGGTCTGCCGTCGCCCTTCACCGCGACCCGCTACCACTCGCTGGCGGCCGAGCCGGAGACCGTCCCGGCCGAGCTGGAGGTCACGGCCCGTACCCACGACGGGATCATCATGGGTCTCAGACACCGCGAACTACCGGTCGAGGGTGTGCAGTTCCACCCGGAGTCGGTGCTGACCGAGCACGGCCACCGGATGCTCGCCAACTGGCTGCTCGAGTGCGGCGACAAGGTGGCCGTGGCGAGGTCGGCGGGGCTCGCCCCGGTGGTGGGCAGGGCCTCGGCGTGACCGCGCTGCGCCCCGAGCGCGACAGCTCCCCCTACGGCGGCGAGGCCGCGTACGGGGGCGCCGGCGCGTTCGAGGCGGCGGTCGGAGGGCTCCCGGACCCGCTGACGGATCCGCTGCCTGGTCAGGGCCAGGGCCAGGGCCAGGGCCAAGTACAGGGCCAGGGCGTACAGCAGCAGGGGTACGGCCCCGGCGGGTACGGAACCGATTGGTACGCCGCACAGCAGCAGGCGCAGGCCGCTCAACTGCAGGCCGCCCAGGCGCAGGCCGCGCAAGCCGCTCAGCTGCAAGCCGCGCAAGCCGCTCAGATGCAGGCCGCTCAGGCCCGGGCGGCTCAGGCCCAGGCCGCGACGCAGGCCATGCCTTCCGCGCCGGCGTCGGCGCCGTCGTACGCCGACATGTACGAGCGGACGTACTCCCCGCCGTACCAGGAGCCCGTGGCCGCCCAGTACCGCGGACCGGTCGCCGCTCCCCGGGCGGAGCCGGTCGCGCCGCGCCTGCCGTTGGACGACGAGACGGTCGCGTTGCGTCTTCCCGGCTCGCCCGGAAGGGCGGAGGGAGGCGCGCGTGCGGCCGGCGGCGGGGCGGTCCCCGCGTCCGGAGGCCGTGCGGCCCGCCGTAAGGCCGCCAGGCGCCACGGACGGTACGGAGAGGCGCTGGAGTCCCACGAGCCCCAGGAGGCGGCTCAGGAGGCCGCTGGGGCCCCTCGGAGCCGGATGGACGCCCGGCGTGCGGCACGGGCGTCGAAACCCGGCGCGGCTGTCCTTGTGAGCCGGATGGTCGGAGAGGTGTTCATCTCCACCGGCGTGCTGATGCTGCTGTTCGTGACCTACCAGCTGTGGTGGTCGAACGTGCGGGCGCACGAGCAGGCGGGCAGTGCCGCGCAGCACCTCCAGCAGGACTGGGCGAACGGCAAGCGGAATCCGGGGACGTTCTCGCCCGGCCAGGGCTTCGCCATCCTGCACATTCCGAAGCTGGACGTGGTCGCGCCGATCGCGGAGGGCACCAGCAAGACGGACGTGCTCGACCGCGGAATGGTCGGGCACTACGGCGAGGCACCCCTCAAGACGGCGATGCCTGACGCCAAGACGGGCAACTTCGCGCTCGCCGGGCACCGCAACACCCACGGCGAGCCGTTCCGCTACATCAACCGGCTCAAGCCGGGCGACGAGATCGTGGTCGAGACGCAGGACGACTACTACGTCTACAAGATGACGTCGATCCTGCCGGTGACGAGCCCGGGCAACACGAGCGTGCTCGACCCGATCCCCAAGGGTTCGACCTTCACCGGGCCGGGCCGCTACATCACACTGACCACCTGCACACCGGAGTTCACCAGTAAGTACCGGATGATCGTCTGGGGCAAGATGGTCGAGGACCGGCCGCGCAGCAAGGGCAAGCCCGACGCGCTGGTCGGCTGAGGACAGACGCCGCCGCACGCGCGAACGGACGCGTGCGGGCGTCACGTGCACGTGAGACAAGCTGAGACACACCAGACGGGGCAGATGAACAGTGGCAGCGAGGACCGACCACGACGAACGCGCCGGATCGGAAGCCGGGTACGCGACCGCCGGTGACGTGCCCGGGGGGCGTCGGCCCATGGGATGGTTCGCGATGACGGTCAGCGTCTTCGGTGAACTCCTCATCACCGTGGGGCTGGTGCTCGCTCTGTTCGTCGTCTACTCACTGTGGTGGACGAACGTCGTGGCCGACCGCGAGGCGCACAAGCAGGGCGCCAAGGTCCGCGACAACTGGGCGCAGGCCCCGAGCGGTCCGGGCGCCCTGGACACCAAGGACGGCATCGGCTTCCTGCACGTCCCGGCGATGAAGAACGGCGAGGTCCTCGTCCAGAAGGGCACGGCGACGAAGGTCCTCAACGAGGGTGTCGCCGGCTACTACACGGATCCCGTCAAGGCGTCCCTGCCGATGAGTGGCAAGAACGGCAACTTCACGCTGGCCGCCCACCGCGACGGCCACGGTGCCAAGTTCCACAACATCGACAAGATCTCCAAGGGCGACGCGATCGTCTTCGAGACCCGGGACAAGTGGTACGTCTACAAGGTCTTCGACATCCTTCCGGAGACCTCGAAGTACAACGTCAAGGTGCTTCAGACGGTCCCGAAGGAGTCCGGCAAGGCGAAGCCCGGCCACTACATCACCCTGACGACCTGCACACCGGTGTACACCTCCCGCTACCGCTATGTGGTGTGGGGCGAACTGGAGCGCGTGGACAAGGTCGACAGCGCGCGGACGCCGCCGAAGGAACTGCGTTAGCGCGACCAGTCGTTACGCTTAGGATGAGGTGGGCCCAAAGCCGCAACTATCTCTTGCGGCTTCGGGCCCTTCCCGTTGTGTCTGGTGACGCCTGCTGAAGGGCAGTCAGCGGAACGCCCGCGCTCCACTTCTCCAGGTGGGAGCGGTCGACGAGCGTGACACCGTAGGTCTCCGCGATGGCACGCGCGTCGGGCGTGAAAGATGTCGTGGCGACGAACAGCGCTACGTCGGCCGTGTGCTGGACGAGTGAAGCGCCGAGGAACTTCTGCAGTTCGCCGCTCCACACCGGGCGGTACGGCGCGAAGCTCTTGCAGTGCGCGACGACCGAGCGGCCGTCAGCGGTGTGCGCGGTGACATCCACTCCCCGGTCACCCGGGCCGCCGTGCACGACGACGTCCGTACAGCCGTCGCGGCGCAGCAGGACGGCGACGTGGTGCTCGAACTCCCGCCAGTTCATGGCGTCGATGGAGGCCGTGATCCCGGTGTACCGGCGCGGACCACGAGTGCGTTCGAGTTCGGTGATGCGAGTCTCGTGGCCGCACAGTTGCTGCTCGATACGTTGGACATCTTCACGGAGGGAGACGAGTTCCTGGCGGTGTTCGCCTGAGGATTCGATCAGAGCGTTGAACATGGGGACGACGGTCTTGCCGAGGATGTGGGTGATGCGCTGGTCGATGCGGTCATCGAGGGCGTGGGGCGTGCTGGAGGCCGGGGTGTCGACCGGGCGGGCGCGCGCCAGGTACTCCATGTCGAGGAGGTAGGTGCGGACCTGGCGGGCGACGTCGCTGTCGCGGAGGAGCATGGCGACGTTGAGGACGGCCGGCGCGACCAGAGTGCCAGGCTGGAGCGGGGCTGTGGATAACCATCGCGACAGGAACTCAGGTTGAGTTCCTTAGATTCCTGCAGCTCAGGACCACGAAGTACCCGGAGACCGTTGGATTCGAGCTCCAGCCTGTGGCGGCTCAGAAGGTTATTGATCACTGTTTCGGCGACTTCGAAGTACGTCGCCACCATCGCCGTCGTCACATGCATGCCATCCGGCAGCAGTGACAGTGCCTTGACCCGGTCGAGCACGTCTGTGCGCTCCAGCACGCTGCCCCTTAGGGTCTTCGATTCCAGGAGAGCCGATTCGTTGATCACGTACTGCACCTTTGTTCGTTGCGTAGGCCTTGTGGCCGGGGCAGAGCTTCCATTCCGCCCCATCCCGTCAACGAATCGGGAAGTATGAAGAAACGGTCGAATTTCGCACACCAGGTCGCCGGAGCAGCCCAGCGGCTCACTAGGCCGGCCGGCAGGTCAGCGCAGACGTACAGCACCCGGTCGACGGAAAGGGCCCCGACACTCAAGAGTGTCGGGGCCCTTTCCGTCGGTTGCCCGAGTACGGTCCTTGGTGGGCTCAGTTGCCGCCGAAGAGGCCGCCACCGCCGTTGTTGCCGCCGTTGTTGCCGCCCAGCTTGACTGTCGTGAGGATGACCGTCGTGTTGTCCGGGCTGTCGACCGGGCTGTTGCCGTTCGGGTTCTGTCCGATCACGGTCGCGTCGTCGCTTCCGTCGCTGCCCTGGGCGAACTGGATGTTGTTGAAGCCCTGCTGCTGCAGAATCTGCCTCGCCTCGCCCACGGTCTTGCCGACGACGGGCGGCACGGTCGACTGTTGCTGCTGCTTGGCCTTGCCGATCTGGATCGTCACCTTGGAGCCGGGGTCCGCCTGGGTGCCGGCCTGCGGGGTCGTCTGGATGACCTTGCCGACCTGGTTCTGGTCGTCGGTGTCCGTGTCGACGCACTCGCCGACGAGATTGCTGGCCGTCATCTGTGCCTTGGCCTCGTCGCAGCTCTTGCCGGTGACGTCCGGGACGGTGGACTTCTTCTTCTCAGCGGCGACGGTCAGGGTGATGGTCGCCCCCTTTGCCGCGTCCTTGTCGCCCGTGGGGTCCTGGGAGATGACGACGCCCGGTCTCTGGTCGGACTCCTGAGTCTTCTGCTCGACCGTGAATCCCTTGCCTTCGAGCTGGGCCTTCGCCTTGTCGAAGGTGAGACCCGTCACGTCCGGTACGGCCACCTTCGGTACTCCGGTGGACACGACCACCTTGATCGTGTCGCCCTTCTTCACCGTCGAGCCGACGGCCGGGTCCTGCGAGCAGATGTTGCCCTTGGGCTCCTTCTCGCACGGCTTGCGCGTGGGGGAGAGCTTCAGTTCGCGGTTGTCCGCCATCTTCTTGGCGTCCGGCAGCGTCTGACTCACGAAGTTGGGCACCTCGAACGAGTCGTTGCCCGCTCCCTTGCCCGAGAACGCGTACTTCCCGATCAGGATGGCGCCGATCAGCACCAGGATGCCGGCGACGACCAGGAGGATCGTCGAGGTGTTGTTGTTCTTCTTCTGGCGGCGGCGGTCCGGGCGGTCGTCGTAGCCGTAGGCGCCGTCGTCCGGGTTCATCGGCGGCAGCATCGACGTGGCCTGGGCGTCCGAGGAGCGCAGGGCCGTGGTCGGCTGGTCGTCGCCGTAGCCGTAGCCGACCGAGCCCATGGCGGCGCTGGCCGCGACGGGCTGGCCGTCGAGGCAGGCCTCGATGTCGGCGCGCATCTCGTCGGCGGACTGGTACCGGTAGTCCGGGTCCTTGACGAGGGCCCTGAGCACGATCGCGTCCATCTCGTGCGTGATCTCGGGGTCGAAGACCGACGGGGGCTGGGGTTCCTCGCGGACGTGCTGGTACGCGACGGCCACCGGGGAGTCGCCCACGAAGGGAGGGCGCACCGTCAGCAGCTCGTACAGCAGGCAGCCGGTGGAGTAGAGGTCCGAGCGGGCGTCGACCTGCTCGCCCTTCGCCTGCTCCGGCGAGAGGTACTGCGCCGTGCCGATGACCGCGGCCGTCTGCGTCATGGTCATGCCGGAGTCGCCCATGGCGCGGGCGATGCCGAAGTCCATGACCTTGACCTGGCCGTTGCGCGTCAGCATGACGTTGGCCGGCTTGATGTCGCGGTGGACGATGCCTGCGCGGTGCGAGTACTCCAGGGCCTGGAGGATGCCGATGGTCATCTCCATGGACCGCTCGGGGAGCAGTCTGCGGCCCGAGTGCAGCAGCTCGCGCAGCGTGGACCCGTCGACGTACTCCATCACGATGTACGGGATGGAGGTGTTGTCGATGTAGTCCTCACCCGTGTCGTATACGGCGACGATCGCGGGATGGTTGAGCGAGGCGGCCGACTGGGCCTCCCGGCGGAACCGGGCCTGGAACGACGGGTCGCGTGCGAGGTCGGCCCGCAGCGTCTTCACCGCCACGGTACGGCCGAGCCGGGTGTCATGCGCGAGGTAGACCTCCGCCATGCCACCACGGCCGAGCACGTGGCCCAGCTCGTACCGGCCGCCGAGGCGACGCGGCTCTTCCATAGCTACCTACCAGCCCTCTCCGTCGGTCCCGACCGCACCTTTGTGTGGTCCGGCGGTGTGCTGTCCGGGCATACGGTACCCGGATCGCCTTGTGTGACCTGGCCAAGACCGTCACCCGTGACAGGACCGGTATCGCAACGTGCACCGATGTGATGGGGACGTGAGCGGGGTCACTTCTTACTGTCGATGACTGCCTTCATCACGTCCCTCGCGATGGGGGCGGCGAGACCACCACCCGTGATGTCGCCGCGGTTGGCGCTGCCGTCCTCGACCACCACGGCCACGGCGACCGGAGAGCTGCCGTCGGGGAGCTTGGCGTACGAGATGAACCACGCGTACGGCTTCTCGCTGTTGGCGACACCGTGCTGGGCGGTACCGGTCTTGCCGCCCACCGTGACACCGGAGATCTGCGCCTTCGTACCCGTGCCCTCCTTGACGACCGTCTCCATCATGTCCTGCAGGATCTGGGCGTTGGCCTCGGAGAGCGGCTGGCTGAGCTTCTGGGGCTCGGTCTGCGAGACGACGTCCAGGCTCGGTGCCTGGAGCTTGTCGACCATGTAGGGCTTCATGAGCGTGCCGTTGTTCGCGACGGCGGAGGCCACCATGGCCATCTGCAGCGGGGTCGCGGCGGTCTCGAACTGGCCGATGGAGCTGAGCGCGGTCTGCGCCTGGTCCATCGCCTTGGGGAAGACGGAGGCGTTGGAGCGCACCGGCGTGAGCTGCTCGGAGTTGAAGCCGAACTTCTCGGCCTCCGTCCGCATCTTGTCCTTGCCGAGGTCGGCGCCGATCTTGCCGAAGACGGTGTTGCACGAGTAGCGGAGCGCGATCCGCATGCTCGCGTCCTTGCAGGGGATGCTCCCCTCGTTCTTCAGCTCGGTCCTGGTCTTCGGCAGGATGTACGGCAGCGGGGAGTCGGTGTGCTGGTCCGCGGACGTGTACAGGCCGTTCTCCAGCGCCGCGGCCGCGGTGACCACCTTGAAGGTGGAGCCCGGCGGGTAGGTCTCGCGCAGTGCCCGGTTGAGCATCGGGTCGTCGGGGTTGTTCTTCTTCTGGAGCTTGTTCCAGGCCTTCGCGTCGTTGTCGGAGGTTCCGGCGAAGGCCGAAGGGTCGTACGACGGGGTCGACGCCAGTGCCAGGATCGCGCCGGTCTGCGGGTTGATCGCGGCGACGGCGCCCTTGCCGCGGCTCAGCAGGCCCTGGTACGCGGCCTTCTGCGCGGCGGCGTTGAGGGTGGTGACGACGTTGCCGCCCTGCTGCTTCTTGCCCGTGACCATGGCGAGGGTGTTGCGGAAGAAGAGCCGGTCGTCGTTGCCGGTGAGGATGCCGTCGTCCAGCTTCTCCAGCTGGGAGGCGTCGAAGGCCTGCGAGGCGTACCCGGTGACCGGCGCCCACATGGGGCCGTCCTTGTAGGTGCGCTTGTACTCGAAGTCGTTGATGCCGTTCTTCTTCGACTTGGTGGCCCCGGTGATCGGGTCACCGTCGACGACGATGTCGCCGCGCGGGGTGGCGTACCGCTCGATGGCGACGCGGCGGTTGTTCGAGTCGGTTCGCAGGCTGTCCGACTGGACGTACTGGACGTAGTTGTCGCGGAGGAGCAGGGCGAGGACGAGGAGCCCGCAGAAGATCGCGATCCGGCGCAGGGGCTTGTTCACGGGCGGACCACCTGGGTCATCTCGGCGTCGGGGCTGGGGGCGGGTGCGGGCGCCGGGCGGCGGGCGGTGTCGCTGATTCTGATCAGGATGCCCATCAGTGCCCAGTTGGCGATGACGGAGGAGCCTCCGTAGGCCACGAACGGCATCGTCATACCGGTCAGCGGGATCAGGCCCATGACGCCGCCGGCGACGACGAAGACCTGGAGTGCGAAGCCGCCGGAGAGGCCCACGGCGAGGAGCTTGCCGAACGGGTCGCGGGCCGCGAGGGCGGTTCGGATGCCGCGTTCGACGATCAGGCCGTAGAGCACCAGGATCGCCATGATGCCGGCGAGGCCCAGTTCCTCGCCGAAGGTGGCGAGGATGAAGTCGGAGTTGGCGGCGAACCGGATGAGTTCGGAGTGGCCCTGGCCGAGGCCGGTGCCCAGGGTGCCGCCGGAGCCGAAGGCCCAGAGGGCCTGCATGGACTGCTCGGTGTGACCGGGGACGCCCTGGCGGCTCTGCATGAACTCGTGCATGGGGTCGAGCCAGGCCTGGACGCGCTGCTGGACGTGCGTCTCGAAGGTCGCCACACCGACCGCGCCGGCCGCGGACATCAGCAGACCGAAGACGATCCAGCTGGTGCGCTCGGTGGCGACGTACAGCATGATGATGAACATTCCGAAGAACAGCAGTGATGTGCCGAGGTCGGTCTCGAACACGAGGATCAGGATCGAGATGAACCAGACCACGAGGATCGGGCCGAGGTCGCGGCCGCGGGGCAGGTACAGCCCCATGAAGCGGCGGCTGGCGAGGGCCAGCGCGTCCCGTTTGACCATCAGGTAGCCGGCGAAGAAGATCGCCAGGACGATCTTGGCGAACTCGCCGGGCTGGATGGAGAAGCTGCCGACGTGGATCCAGATCTTGGCGCCGTAGATGTTGGCGCCGAGGCCGGGGACCAGTGGCAGGAGCAGCAGCACCAGGGCGCCGACCATGGAGATGTAGGTGTAGCGCTGCAGGACGCGGTGGTCCTTCAGGAAGATCAGCACGACGACGAACAGGGCGATGCCCAGCGCGGTGTACATCAGCTGGCGGGGCGCGGCGGTGCCGGCCTGCTTGATCGACTGCAGCAGCTTGGACTGGTCGAGTCGCCAGATGATGACCAGCCCGAGGCCGTTCAGCAGCGTGGCCAGTGGCAGCAGCAGCGGGTCCGCGTACGGGGCGAACTTGCGTACGACGAGGTGGGCGACGCCGGCCAGCAGGCCGAGGCCCAGGCCGTAACTCAGGAGGCCGGCGGGCACCTTGTCGTCGATGGCGAGGCCCACGTTGGCGTAGGCGAACACCGGGATGACAACGGCGAACACCAGCAACGCCAGTTCGGTGTTGCGTCGGCTTGGTGCGCCGATGGATCCGATCGTGGACGTGTGGTGCGTCGGCGTGTTCGAACTACTGCTCATCGTGTGACAGGGCCCCTCACGGCTTCTTACTGCTTACCGCACAGCGAGACCAGCTTCTGCTCCTCGACGGAGAGGCTGGGGCCTGGTGTGGGAGTGGGTGCGGTCGTGGACTTGGAGGACGAAGGTGCCGAGCTCGACGGGGTCGGGCTCGGGGTGGACGTGGCCTTGGACGTCAGAGAGGTCTTTGTGGTTCCCGTGGTCCCACCGGCCTTGCCCTCACCGGTCTTCGCGTTGTTCTGGCTCTCGGCGGCGCGGCGCTGCGCATCCTTCCGGCATGCGGAGGCCTGCACGGCGAGCTCGTCGATCTTCGACTTCGCGTCGGCGAGGCCGCCTTCGGCGATGGTCGCCTTGACCTGCTTCTGCTGATACGGCGGCAGGTACTTGAGTTCGATCTCGGGGTGGTCCTTCTCCACCTTCGAGAGCGAGACCCAGGCCAGGTCCTGGCTGATGCCGCGGTACAGCGCGACGTGGTCGTCCTGGGTGCCGACGTAGTACTGCGTCTGCGTCCAGCGGTAGCCGCCGTACAGGCCGCCGCCGATGACGGCGAGCGTCAGGACGATGTAGAAGGATCTCTTCAGCCACTTGCGTCCGGTGCGCGGTTTGACGAAGTCCTCGTCCGTGTAGTCGCCGAAGCCGCCGGTGGACACATAGCCGGTGGTGTCGCCGCTGCCGGGCGGGCCGAACTCGCCGCCGCCCTGGCCGGGAACGGGCCGGCCGAGGCTGGAGGCGCGGCCGGCGGGGGTCTGCATGGCTCCGTTGTCGTGCAGCTGGTGCTGGTTCTCGGCGACCGCGCCGACCACGACGGGAGTGTCGGAGAGCTGCGCGGCGAGGGTGTCCCCGGAGTCGATGTCGAGGACGTCGGCCACGATGACGGTGATGTTGTCCGGGCCGCCTCCGCGCAGCGCGAGCTGAATGAGCTCCTGCACGGTCTCCTGCGGGCCCTGGTAGCTGGCGAGGGTGTCTTCCATCGTCTGGTGGGAGACGACGCCGCTGAGGCCGTCGGAGCAGATCAAGTAGCGGTCGCCGGCCCGGACTTCGCGGATGGAGAGGTCGGGTTCGACGTGGTCGCCGCTGCCCAGCGCGCGCATCAGCAGGGAGCGCTGCGGGTGGGTGGTGGCTTCCTCCTCGGTGATGCGTCCCTCGTCGACGAGGCGCTGCACCCAGGTGTGGTCCTGTGTGATCTGCGTCAGCACGCCGTCCCGCAGGAGATAGGCGCGGGAGTCGCCGACGTGGACGAGGCCGAGGCGCTGGCCGGTCCACAGCAGAGCGGTGAGCGTGGTGCCCATGCCCTCCAGCTGCGGGTCCTCCTCGACCATCAGCCGGAGCTGGTCGTTGGCGCGCTGTACGGCGGTGCCGAGCGAGGTGAGGATGTCGGATCCGGGTACGTCGTCGTCGAGCGCGACGATGGTGGAGATCACCTCGGAGCTGGCGACCTCACCGGCGGCCTGGCCGCCCATTCCGTCGGCGATCGCGAGCAGGCGAGGACCGGCGTAGCCCGAGTCCTCGTTGCCCTCGCGGATCATGCCTTTGTGCGATCCGGCGGCGAAGCGCAGTGACAGACTCATGCGCACCTCGCCCGTCGGCTCCGGGTACATCCGCACGGTGCCCACCCTCCGGTCGGGAGCGCGCCGGGGTCCCTCGTGTGGACCGCCGCTGCGTGCTCGCTCCGCTCGCTCATTGTCGTACTACTTCCGCAGCTCGATGACGGTCTTGCCGATGCGGATCGGCGCGCCCAGCGGAATGGGCGTCGGAGTCGTCAGTCGGCTCCGGTCGAGATACGTGCCATTGGTGGAGCCGAGGTCTTCGACGATCCACTGGCCGTCCCGGTCCGGGTAGATCCTGGCATGCCGGCTCGACGCGTAGTCGTCGTCCAGCACGATGGTGCTGTCGTGCGCGCGTCCCAGGGTGATGGTCTGCCCTTGGAGCGCGACGGTCGTGCCCGTGAGGGTGCCCTCCGAGACGACCAGTTTGGATGGTGCGCCGCGGCGCTGGCGGCCGCCGCTGGGCGGCTGCTGCTGGCGCTGTTGTGGAGGCGCGGCAGGCCGCGCGGCCTGCTGAGGCCTTGCGGCCTCCCTGCGGGAGCCGCGCTGTGTGACGCGCGTTCCGAACAGGTCGCTGCGGATGACCTGCACGGCCACGATCACGAACAGCCACAGTACGGCCAGGAAACCCAGCCGCATGACCGTGAGGGTCAGCTCTGACATTGCCCCCGCTTCACCCTTCGGCTTGCCGGTAAATGATGGTGGTGCTGCCCACGACGATCCGCGAGCCGTCGCGGAGCGTAGCGCGGGTTGTGTGCTGCCCGTCCACCACGATGCCGTTGGTGGACCCCAGATCCTGGATCGTCGAGGGCGTTCCGGTCCGGATCTCACAGTGCCGGCGGGATACGCCGGGGTCGTCGATCCGCACGTCGGCTTCGGTGCTGCGGCCCAGCACCAGCGTCGGGCGGGAGATCTGATGGCGTGCGCCATTGATCTCGACCCAGTGCCGCATACGGCCACCCGCCGCCGGGCCGGCCGGGGGTCGGGCACCGATGGGTGCCGCGCCCGGACGGCCGCCGGGCGGCGGCGCGGACGGCATGGGGGGAGCGGCCGCCGGCGGGTAGCCGTAGCCGCCCTGGGCTCCGCGGGGAGCCGCCGGGGCGGGACCCGCGGGGGCACGCTCGGGGGACTGCTGATTGGCGGAGGAGGCGAGCGTACGGCTGCGGACCCGGTACAGGCCGGTGTCGAGGTCGTCCGCCTTCTCCAGGTGGACCTTGATGGGGCCCATGAAGGTGTAACGCTGCTGCTTGGCGTAGTCGCGGACCATGCCCGCGAGCTCGTCGCCGAGCTGGCCGGAGTAGGGGCTGAGCCGCTCGAAGTCGGGCGTGCTCAGCTCGACGATGAAGTCGTTGGGGACGACGGTCCGGTCGCGGTTCCAGATCGTGGCGTTGTTGTCGCACTCGCGCTGGAGCGCTCCGGCGATCTCCACGGGCTGGACCTCGGACTTGAACACCTTGGCGAAGGTGCCGTTGACCAGACCTTCGAGACGCTGCTCGAACTTCTTCAGGACTCCCATGGGGCACCTCCTCCGTCGTTGCCGTCCTGGTACAGCTTGCTGTCGTCTTCCTGATCCTGCTGGCCCTGCTGGTACTGCTTACTGATCGTATCCACGCGTCGGGAAATCGGCTGGTTCCCCCTGTCGGCCCGGTCGACGGGTTGTCGACGCCTTCCGAAGTCCCCTCCCGGAGTTCCCTGAGAGGCCCCTCTTCGAACTCTTCCCGGCACTGCTTCTGCCATGGATCGTAGAGGCGCCCCACGACCAGTGTCCCGCACCTGACTGTGCGGCCCGTCCGACTCCTGGGGAGATGCGCTGGACCGGTACGAGGTTGATACGTGAACCGGTTCTGTCTGAAACGTGTGACGGACGCCGGGGTGCCGGTGAGGGAGGCGGCCGGCGCGGGATCCGGAGCCGCTCGGGCCGCGGGGCCGGGCGGGGCAAGGGCACCGGGCCTGCGGATGCCGGGTGCGGGGGCGGGGAATGGCGGGGGTGCGGGGCGGGGAAAAGGGATGTGATTGCACCCCTGACAGCGTGCTAATCTTCTCGATGTCGGCAGGCGCTCGCACCACTCGGTGGGAGACGGACGACACACCCAATGCGCGGGTGGCGGAATAGGCAGACGCGCTGGATTCAGGTTCCAGTGCCCGAAAGGGCGTGGGGGTTCAACTCCCCCCTCGCGCACCAGGAAGAACCGACGAAACGGGTCTTCACCAGAGACGAAAGTCCTGGTGGGGCCCGTTTCTCGTTGATCGGCACGTCTGGCCCCGGCTGTTGCCGGGGTGTTTGTGGTTCAGGGCGGTGTCTGTGCAGCAGGGCTGGCTCCGTGACAAACGTCACGGAGCCAGCCCTGCTTTTTGATCGTCAACTTGTCTGGCTGTGGCGGTGATCAGCCGGTCGGTTTCAGGTAGCCGGTGGGGGTCCAGCTGCCGATCGGCTTCGTCCGGCGCCGGTGGTGAGTGCGTCTACGGGGTCGCCGGCCGTCGAGCGCGAGAGTTTCCACCCAGTTCTTGATCTTCCGGCGGTTGGCGTGGGCCAGCTGGAAGACGAGGAGGACAGTTTGGGCGGCGATGCCGCGAATACGACGAGTGCCGGAAGCCTCGATGCCCTCGGCAAGCGGGTTCTTCGCGTAGCCGTTGTAACTCTCGACGCTGTTGCGAAGCCGGAAGTAGACCTTCTGCCATTCCGCGCCCCCGAAGTCGAGGACCTGCCAGTGCTTGGCGCCTTCTGCCGGGGCGAGCGTGATGCTGCGCTGCCGACAGACCTTCACCGGTCCGATGGGGCTGGGTTCCGGGTCGACGAGTGGGAGATGAATACCACGGTTGAGCGTGTGCGGCTTGATCGGGCACTGCGCCTTGCCGGCCTCGGCCGGGCACATCACGCGCTGGTGCCCCTCTGCGTCCTCGTTCTCCTTGGGCATGAGGCGGTAGGGCTTGCGAGCGGCGATGAGCCGGATCCAGGTGCCGCGGTCGATGCGCTCGGCGTGGAGATCTTTGGTGGCGTCGATGAGGGGCTCTGGCATCGAGGGGCAGTACCAGGTGCCCTCGACCAGAATCGCGCCCTGCGTTTCTGCCTGCTTGCCGAGCTGGTCCACGCGGTAGTCGTAGACGGGCTTGTAGCCCAGCGCGCGGACCCGCAGCTGCCACTCCTCGGGTTCGGAGTTGTTGTACGCGAGATCCCCGGCGAGGTAGCCAGGCTCGTAGCCGCGCTCCCGAAGACGGCTGAGGACCTTCAGCCCGTTGTAGGCGGGGCGGTGTCCGGGCCTGTCGAGCGAGACGCCGAGAACCAGAACCGGCAGCACGTCCGGGTTGGGAGTGTTGTCGTCCATGAGCACCTTGTCGTAGCGGGCGTCGCGCGTGACCGCGAAGGCCGCGTCGTAGCCGAAGAGGTACTTGGCCTTCTTCTTGAACTGTTTGGCCTTCTTCTTCAGGGAGAGCTTTCCCGCCTTCTGCGTTGCTGGCTGCTCCTTCCCGCCTTCTACAGCCCAGAGGAGATCACCGGGGCGGCGGCGCGGCGCATCGGGGATGACTTCTGCGAGCGTTGATCCTTCCTCCCGGTGTTCAACTAAGACCCGTTCCTTCGCCTTTCGGAACTGGACGTGGCGACGGCGGCGTCTTGACCATCTCTCTGCGTGGGGGGCTGGATGGTGCGTTCGTCTTTGCGCGTCGTCAGCGGCCGGTATCTCTGCACGGCCCGGCCGGCGTTTGGGAGGGCGATGGGCGGTCCTGTACCGGCCGGGTCCACGGGGCAGGACTCGAACCAAGGCCGGGCAGTCAATACCCTGCCAGGGTATGGTCAGGCGGCAGTACCTGAATCGGAAGGACGTGGGCGTGGACAGCGCACAGGCGAGCAGACCGGGCATAGCCCGACTGTTGGCGGTGTGCGCGGTGTTGTTCGGCCTGTTCCTCATGCACGGCACCCCGGCCACGGCTGCGGAGGGCTGCCACGGCGCCATGCACGCGGACACGGCCTCGCCGATGACCGGCGGACACGACGCCGCCGCGCCGACCACAACTGCGCCGGCCGCGCACGGCCCCGGCCCCGCTGTCCGGGCCGCAGAGGCACCCGGGATGGCCGGGGCCCCGTGTGTGTCAACTCCGGCCCACGAGCGGACCCCCCTGCCCGCACCCGGTCTGCTCGGCGTAGTTGGTGCCGCAGTGCTCGCCCCGTGGATGTTGTCCCGGCTACGGGCCGCGGCCGGCGGGACGGGGCGGCGCGGGCCACCGGCCGGCGGACGAGATCTCCTGCTTCAGGTGTGCATCGCGCGGACGTGACAGGCGCACCGGATTGCGGGTCAGGCCGCAGCCGGCATCGTGTCCTGCTCATTTCCGCGCACCACCGGTGTGGTGCGCCCACCCGGAAAGACCCCTTCGATGTCCACCACTTCTCGTTTCACCGCGCGCCGTCGCAGCCTCGCGGCGGCCGGTACCGCGGCCGCTCTGGCACTGACGCTGGCCGCCTGCGGTTCCTCCGGCGACGCTTCGTCCATGCCCGGCATGGATCACGGCGCCAAGTCCCCGTCCTCCTCACCCAGCGCATCGCACGCGATGGGTGACATGCCCGGCATGGATGGGATGGCCGCCGGCGTCGGCCTGTCCGACACCCAGGACAGCTACCGTCTCACCTCCAAGGACGCGACCCTGCAGGCAGGCAAGCAGAGCACCTACCGGTTCACGGTCACAGGGCCTGACAGTAAGCCGGTCACCGGCTTCGCCCTGGACCAGACCAAGCGGATGCACTTCTACGCCGTCCGCTCCGACTTGACCGGGTTCCAGCACATCCACCCGGCCATGGCCCCCGACGGCACCTGGAGTGCGGATCTGGCCTCCCTCACGCCGGGCTCATGGCGCATGTTCGCCTCCTTCACCCCCGCCGCCGGGAGCGGCAAGGGCAAGGACTTCGTTCTGTCGCGCGCCATAACCGTGCCCGGCAACGTGACGAAGACCCCGCTGCCCGCCGCCGCCGGCAGCACACAGGTCGACGGCTACACCGTCACCGTCAGGGGCGAAGTCATGGCAGGAATGGCGCACCCGATGACCGTGTCGATCTCCAAGAACGGCAAGCCGGTCACCGATCTGCAGCCCTACCTGGACACCTACGCCCACCTGACCGCCTTTCATGAGGGCGACGCCGCGTTCGCCCATTTCCACCCGACCACGAAGGTGACCGGCGTCCACGGCGGACCCGACCTCGCCTTCCACGCCGAGCTGCCCACCTCCGGTAACTGGAGGCTGTTCCTGCAGTTCCAGACCGGCGGCACACTCCACACCGCCGCTCTGACCCTGCACGTGGGCTGACCCGGCGGGGCCGCCGCCGCACCCTGCGGCGGCGGCCCCGCACCCGGCAGGCAGACGTGCCCCGCCGACAGGCAGCGTGTCCGCCGACCGTACGCAGCATCTCGGAGGCAAGACTTCACAGATGGACGCCGTACTGCACGCATTGTTGATCACAGGGTCCATGACCTGGCGCCCTCCCCGAGCGGGATCAACTCTGCGTCTCTGTCATCGAGCCCCACAGCCCGGCACGCGGCAACCATCACCCGCGTCGCCCCCGCGGGTCTGCCGCGCCCCGCGCAGGACACCGGAGCGGAGTCGATGACCGAAACGCCCGTAACCCCCGTCAGCCAGGTGCCTCCGGCCCGGCAGATGTGGCCGTTGTACGCGGCCGGGTTCACCACCGCGTTCGGCGCTCACGGCATCGCCGCGAACCTCGGCGGCCACGGGAGCACGGTGACCTCGCTGATGGCGCTCGGCGGTCTGCTCGCCCTCTACGACGGCGCCGAGGTAGTGCTCAAGCCGGTCTTCGGCACGCTCGCGGACCGGGTCGGGGCCCGCCCGGTCCTGCTCGGCGGGCTCGTCGCGTTCGCCGCCGCGTCCGCGGTGTACGTGCTGGCGGACAGCCCCGGCCTGCTGTGGGCGGCGCGCCTCGGTCAGGGCGCCGCCGCGTCCGCCTTCTCGCCCTCGGCCTCCGCGCTGGTCGCCCGGCTGAACCCAGCGGCGAAGCACGGCAGGGCCTTCGGCAGCTACGGCTTCTACAAGTCCGTCGGTTACACCCTCGGCCCGCTGCTCGGCGGGGTGCTCGTGTGGGCCGACGGGCTGCGGCTGCTGTTCGGGGTCCTGGCGGTGCTCGGCGCGACCGTCGCCGTATGGGCGGCGCTGGCCGTTCCCGTCGTGGCGCCACTGCCGAAGGCTCGACAGACGGTGCTGGACCTGGCCAGGCGCCTCGTCCGTCCTGACTTCCTCCGTCCCACGGCGGCGCTGGCCGCCGCGACCGCCGCCCTCTCCGTCGGCGTGGGCTTCCTGCCCGTCTCCGGCCGGGCGGCGGGCCTGGGTTCGGTCGCCACCGGTGCGGCGGTGTCGGTGCTCGCGGCCTGCCGCCGTCGTTCAGCCCCGGGCCGGACGCGCCCTGGACGCCGGGCGCCTCACCGCGCGCGGCGGCATCACGGCGGGGCTGCTGCTCACCGCCGCCGGCCTGGGCTGCGCGACCCTGCCGGGTGTGCCGGGCGTGCTGTCCGCCGCGGCCCTGATCGGCATCGGGACCGGCCTGATCACTCCGCTCGGCTTCGCGGCGCTGGCCGCCTCGACTCCCGCCGAGCGGCTCGGCCAGACCATGGGAGCGGCCGAGCTCGGCCGCGAACTCGGCGACGCGGGCGGCCCGTTGCTCGTCGCCGGCGTCGCCACGTTCACCACCCTCGACCACGGTTACGCGACCCTGGCCCTGCTCCTCGTCCTCGCTCCCGCGGCCGGTCTCGTGCGCCGGGCCGCCCGGCCGCGTACATCGCGCTGACCTGCTCAGCAGGCCACGTCGAGCGTCACCGTGGCGCCCGGTGGACCGTTCTCGGCGCGGGCCGTTCCGTCGTGCGAGGCCGCGACCGCGGTCACGAGCGCCAGGCCCAGTCCCGCGCCGGGCGTGGTGCGGCTCGCCTCGGCGCGGCTGAAACGGTCGAAGGCCCGCGGCAGGAAGTCCGGCGGAAAACCGGAACCTTCGTCGGAGACCGACAAGGTCAGCCGACCGTCGTGCACTTCGGCGCGCACCACGATGGCACCGCGGCCGTGCCGCAGGGCGTTGTCCAGGAGGGTGCCAACGGCCGGTTCCAGCCAACGGGAGTCGACCCGCACCGTGGCGGGGTCGTACACGGCGGTCAGGGTGCGGCCGTCGCGTTCCGCGGCCGTACGGTACTGCGCGCAGACGTCGTCGAGGAGGCTGTCGAGGGCGGTCGGGACGCGTTGGATGCGTTCGCCGCTGCCGAGTTGTTCGAGGTCGAGAAGGGCGTTGGCGAGGGTGACCAGGCGACGGGCCTCGGCGTCGACGGAACGCAGGGTCTCGGTCAGCTCCTCGGCGGTGCGCGGCCGGTGCAGGGCGACGTCGAGTTCGGCGCGCATCAGGGTGAGCGGCGTGCGCAGTTCATGGCTGGCGTCCGCGATGAACTGGTGCTCGCGGGCGGCGGAGGCGGCCAGCCGGCCGAGCATACGGTTGAGGGTGTGCCCGAGCCGGGTGATCTCGTCGTCCCGGTCGGTCGGCACTTCCAGCCGCAGGCCCGGCGACGCGTCGGCGCCGTCGGCGAGGGCCGCGGCACCCACGCGGTAGCGCTCCACGGGGCGCAGCGCGGCGCGGGCGGTGCGGTAGCCGACGTAGGAGGCGGCCAGCAGCGTGAGCCCCGAGGCGAGGGCGAGCTGGGCGAGGAGCTCGCGCAGTGCCTCGTCGCGGTGGCCGCGCTGGACGGCCGCGATCACGATGAGCGGCTGTCCGTCGGCGGTGACGCGCTGGGCGCGCAGCCGCAGGGTGCCGTCGGTGATGGGCAGCAGGGCGCCTATGTCGCGCCGGACGACGGCACCGTGGGCGGCGGCCTCTCGTTCGGCCGGCGTGAGCAGTCGCTGGTCGCGGACCGAGGCGCTGGAGCGCACCACCCGGCCGTCCGTGTCGAGGACCTGGCGCAGGCTGCCGTTCGGGCCGGCCGGCAGCTCCTGGCCGCCGCGGACCGCCCGGTCGAGGGTCTGCTGGTAGGCGGCGAGGTCCTCGTCGAGCTGGCCGTCCAGGGCCGTCTCGACGCGCCAGTAGACCAGGCCGGCGGCGCCGGTGAGGACGAGTGCCATGGCGAGGGCGACGGCGAGCACCAGCCGGCCGACGACGGGCAACCGCTGGAACCGTGGGAGAAGTGGTCCGGGCGGCCGTGTCACGGGGTGGTCTCCAGGCGGTAGCCCCGGCCGCGCAAGGTGGTGATCGTGGCACGGCCGAAGGCACGGTCGACCTTGGCCCGGACCTTGGAGACATGGACGTCGATGGCGTTGCTGCGCAGGTCGGTCTCGCCGTCCCAGACCTCGTCGAGGAGCTGGAGGCGTGAGACGACCCGGCCGGCGTTCTCCATGAGCACCCGCAGGACGTCGAACTCCCGCCGTGACAGGTCGAGCTCGCTGTCGCCGCGCCATGCCCGCTGCTGTTCCGGGTCGAGGACGAGATCGTCGGCCCGCAGGCGGCCCGCCGGGTCGGGGCGGCGCCGCGATATCGCGCGGAGCCGGGCCAGCAGCTCCTCCATCGCGAACGGCTTGACCACATAGTCGTCGGCGCCCGCGTCGAGCCCGGCGACCCGCTCGCTCACGTCGCCGCGGGCGGTGACCAGGATCACCGGGACATCGATGCCCTCGTCGCGCAGGGAGCGGCACACTTCCACGCCGTCCATGCCCGGGAGCATGACGTCCAGGACCACCGCGTCGAGGCGGGGGTCGCGGGCGGCGGCGAGGCCGGAGGGGCCGTCGTAGCGGCCCTCGGCGGTATGGCCGGACTCGCTGAGGTAGCGGACGACCAGATCGGTCAGGCGGGTCTCGTCGTCGACGACCAGGCAGTGCATGCCGGCCAGGCTAACCGGGCGCGGGACCACACCCTGCCCGGAGCGAGATCACCCCACGACGAGCGGAGGCCGTCCCGTTTCGGGCACCGGGCGCCGGACGCTCGGAAGCCTTCATGGTCTGTTCATGCGCCATCTCTAGCGTTCCTCGCGCCGCGGTGCTTCGCGGGCCGGGACAGGTCCGCCGCTTGACGCACCGCACGGAAGGAACTGCCATGCACGCGCCGCACACGGTGGCATCGGTGCTCGCCGCCAAGGGGGTCACGGGTCACATCGCCCCCATGGACCTGATCACGCGAGGCGCCCTCGACGTCATAGCCCTGCTGATCCTGGTCGGCTGGCTCTACCGGCGCCGCCGCAGCGCGCAGGAGATGCCGCTCGTCCTGACCGCCCTGAACATCGGCCTGTTCGTGGCGATGAGCGCGATCAGCGCGGGCAAGTTCCCGACCGGGGTCGGCTTCGGCCTGTTCGGCATCCTCTCCCTCGTCCGGCTGCGCAGCGCGGCGTTCACCCTGCGGGACGTGGCCTACACCTTCGCCGCGCTGGTCATCGCGCTGTGCAACGGACTGCCGCAACGCGCGAGCTGGCTCGCCATCTCGCTCGACGTCCTCGTACTGGTGGCCGTTCTGGTGGTCGACGACCCGCGGACCTACAACCCGACCCGCGTGGTCAAGCTCACCCTCGACCGGACCTACGCCGACCAGGCCGACATCCTTATGGATGTCGCGGCCCGTTTCGGCCGGGTGCCCCTCGCGGTGGAGGTCGACGAGGTCGACTACGTACGCGAGACGACCCGGGTCGTGGCCCGTTTCCCCGTCGAGCCGGGCGGACCCGCACAGGCCACCGAGATCTCCGCGGTCGGGGAACCCGACGTGCCGGTGGCCGCGGGAGCCGGGCGGGCGCTGTGACCCCAGAGGCCTCCTTCGCTCTCGCGCTCGGCCTTTCCATGCCCCGCGGCGCGACCCTCACCGAGGTCGACGCGGCCGCGGCCCTGCAGCACCGCACCGACCGCAAGTACCTGGTCACCCTCGACCTCGCCCGCCGTCTGGTCGGGCAACTGGCCGACAGCCACCGAATCCTGGACCTCGACGGACGCCGTACGACCACCTACCACAGCACCTACTTCGACACGCCTCAGCTCGGTGCCTGGCACGCGCACGTCCAGGGGCGGCGCCGCCGCTGGAAGGTACGCACCCGGCTGTACGCGGAGGACGGGCTGTGCCGGGTGGAGGTCAAGACCAAGGACGGCCGCGGCGCGACGGTCAAGCACGCGCTCGGGGCCCCGGCAGCGGAGTACGGCACGCTCAGTCAGCAGGCAGCAGAGTTCCTGGACAGGGTCCTCGCCGGATCCTCGATCCCCGTCCGCGCCGCGGACCTCGTCGCCACCACCGAGATCCGCTACCTCCGCGCCGCCCTCGCCGACCTCGACCACGGCACCCGCATCACCCTCGACGGCGTCCTCACGTGCCACCACGGTGACCGCTCTGCCGCCCTCGACCCAGACTTCGTCCTCGTCGAGACCAAGGGCGGCGCCCGCCCGGCCCCCGCCGACCGGATGCTGCTCGCCCTCGGCGTCCGGCCGGTCTCCATCAGCAAGTACCTGGTCGGCCAGGCCCTGTTGACCCCGGGCCTCCCCGACAACGACATACGTCGCCTCGCCCGCACCTGCTTCCACACCGGCCCGCACCTCACGTCGGGCCTGCTCCTCGAAGGGACCCACGCCGCATGAGCGTCCTGCGCAGCATCAGGTGGCCGTACGCCGTGATCGCGGTCATCGCCGTCGCGGTGGCCTCCGTCGGCCTGCTCCGCCCCCAGCTCGCCGCCGTCGTCACCGGCAGCCCCGGGGCGACCGCCCTCATCGGGCAGAACCCGCCGCCCACACTCTTCACCGACGCGGCCGTCGCTCCCCTCGGCCGAAGGGTCGCCGCCCAGCGCACGCAGGCGGACACCCTCTTCGCCCAGTGGAAGAACCAGCACGGGACGACACAGGACGACAAAGCATTCGCCGCCTGGGCCGCCCAGCAGATTCCGGCCCCGCCCACGGCCACGGCCCGCACCGCCGAACTCCACAAGGTCCAGGACCTCGCCAAGACCCGCACCGCCGCCGGGAAGAAGGCCGCCACCTGGCTGGAGCTCTACGGCAAGCAGGACATCTGGAAGCTCTACCAGCACGACCAGCGTGAACTCGTTCCCGCCGCCAAGGGCACGGACGAGAAGGCCCGGCTCAAGTCCGCCCTGAAACTGGCCAAGACCATCAGCGACCAGCTTGCCGCGCGGGACAAGCAGCCCGCCCCCTTCGTCCTCGACCCGAGCCTGCGCCCCGACAAGCACATCACCCCCGGGGCCAAGGGCCCGTACTCCTACCCCTCCCGCCACGCCGCCCGCTCCGCCGCCGCTGTCACCCTGCTCAGCGCTTTCGCCCCGCACCGCACCGAGGACTACCGGTGGATGCAGGACGAGGTCGTGTACTCCCGCGTCTACATGGCGGGCCATGTCCCGAGCGACATCCTCGCCGGCACGCTGCTCGGCGACCTCATCGGCGACTACGAGCTGTCCATCAAGGGGAACTGACGGCGTGGTCGCCCCCAGGCCACCCTTCTGTCGGTCGCGGATTCGGGCAGCGGCGACCGACGCAGCCTCGGCTGCGGAGCACACGTCGCTTCGATGAAGTTTCAAGGGTGGCCCAGAGAAAGCCCGGCGCTGCGGCCCGAGACGTGCCCTATGCGTTGAGCCCCCTTCCAAACCTCAAGCCCAGCACACGCCTGACGAGGAACCCGCCGTCCCGGGCTTCGTTCAGGTATAGCCGGAGGCGGCCACGCACGTCCGGTTCCGCACCCGTCTCGTCGTGTTTGCCGAGCGCTGGCGACGGAGCGGCTCCCAGGGGCCCTCTTACTTGGTGAGTGGGAAAAGATCTTAGTGATCGCGGGATTCGATCTTCGAAGGCGCTGAACTTTCCCTGGCCAGAGAATTTCGTCGGTTCCCCACCAGCTGAAAGCCCCTCAGGTCTTCGACCTGAGGGGCTTTCACGTTGTCCGGGTGCTTCCGGTGCTGCTCCCGAGTTCTCGTGCGAGGTCCCGCGACGGGGAGTGCCGCGCGACGCGGAGGGCTCGGAGCCGCTGTGAAGTGTGACGATGCTCTCACGTGGTGCCGGGGAATTGCCCGGGCGGCGGCTGGTGAACCGGCGTCCCGGTGAAGCGGAGCCGGTGAAGGGGGGAGCCCCGCAGGGTTGAGGTGTCCGGTCCTGCGGGGCTCTGTGCCGCTGTGCCGTCTCCGGTGGGCGGAACGGCGGCGGTCGTCGGGTGCCGTGGTCAGGCGGCGAGGCGCTCCGCGACCTTCTTGGCCTGAGCGGCCGCGTCTTCGAGGGCCTTGCTCCGGGACGCTTCGAAGAGCGGGACCAGCTCGGCCATCGCCGGGTTGTGCGGGGCCATGGTGAGCTCCGGAACGATGAAGTCGAGGTCGAGGGCGAGCGCGTCGCGCAGCACGGCCTCCAGGTAGTTCTGGACGTACTCGAAGCCCTCGCGCGGAGTGCCCGGCGCGTACGAGCCGCCGCGGCTGGCGACGACGGTGACCGGGGTGCCCTTGAGCTTCGAGTCCTCGGCCATGGCGGTGCGCCCCATGAGGACGACGTTGTCGAGCCATGCCTTGAGGGTCGAGGGGATGGTGAAGTTGTACATGGGGGCGCCGATCAGGATCGCGTCCGCGTTCTCCAGCTCCTCGATGAGCTTCAGCCGTGAGGCGAAGGCCTCGGCCTGCCCGGGGGTGTGCGTGTCCGGGGCGGCGAAACCGGCGGTGTGGGCGTCGGCCGTGATGTGCGGCACAGGGTGCGCGGCCAGGTCGCGGTAGATGACCGTGCCGTCGGGGTGCTGCTCCTCCCAGGCCGTGCGGAAGGCGTCCGTGACGGCACGCGAGGTGGAGGCGCCGTCCGGGAAGACGGACGAGTCGATGTGGAGGAGGGTGGCCATGGGGATCTCCAGACAAACGGGATGTGTAGGGCGGTGGGCCGGGACCGGGACTGAGGTTGGGACCGGGGTCGGGGCCGAATAGGGCTGCGGGCGGGGGTCCGTGCGGACTCTTGGGGTGGAGTCCGTCCTTGCGGGCTCCTGGGGCGGGCCCGGGGCGCGGTCGTTGAACCGGATCCAGGGCAGGGCTGTCGAAGGGAGTCGAGTCACCCCGAAGGGCTTCTCTTTCGTTCCTAACTAGAAATAACACAGCTACTTACTTTTTTTCATCCCCTTGTGAGGACGCAGTACCCTGGGCCCATGGCAGAACCGGGCAGCCACGACGCGGGGCCGTGTCAGAAGGTCGACGACGGCATGACCCGTGTCTTCACGCTGCTCGGAAAGCGCTGGACGGGTCTCGTCGTCACGGTTCTGATGCAGCACCCCGTCCACTTCGCCGATCTGCGCCGGGCGATCCCGGGGATCAGCGAGCGGATGCTTTCGGACCGGCTCACCGAACTCGGCGCGGCCGGCCTGGTCGTGCGCGAGGTCAATGAGGGTCCCCCGCTGCGGGTTTCGTACCGTCTGACGGAGGCGGGCGCGGCTCTGGAACCGGCCCTCAAGGAGCTGGGTTCCTGGGCGGAGAGGTATCTGCCGGAGAGCGCACCTTGTCCGGGGCGGCTGCGGTAGCGGCCCGGGGCGTGACCCGACTCGCTCGAGCCGTTCGCGAGGGTGTCGCACCGGCGCCCGGTCGGGCCGCGTGAGCGGGTGTGATCGCGGCTTCTTCCCCGTGGGCCCGTGGAGTTGTCCACAGGGTCTGACGAGTTTTCCCGACCGGCTGTACGGTCAGCACGAGTTGATGTTCGTGTGCGGGGGAGGCGGTCGTGATGGCCGAGGTCGGTACAGCGGGTACGGAGCGACAGACGGCGCCGACGGGGCAGGCCGGGCTGATCGAACAGGCCGGTCCGGAGCGGCAGGACCGCGGTGACCGGCGGCCCGGGGCGGGGTCCGCGTCGGACTCCGACGGGCGTCCTTCGTCCGAGGCCCGGCCGGCGGCCGGGGCGTTCGGGGCCCGGGGGTTCGCTGTCGCGGGGTTCGCCGCCTGGCCGGTGAAGGGCTCGCCCAAGGAGGAGGGGAAGGCCCTGCGCGGGCGGGTGTCGCGGACGGTGCACGCCGAGTTCCTCGTGGACGCCGACCGGCCGGACGCCGTGACCGCGGTCGAGGAGTCCAACCGGGGTCGGCTCTCCGAGCTCACGCCGATACGGGTCGGCAGGATGGCGGCCACGCCCTTCGCGTTCCTGCGCGGTTCCGCGGGCCTCATGGCGTACGACCTCGCCCGCACCCCGATGACCGGCATCAGTGCCCAGATCTGCGGTGACGCGCACGCGGCGAACTTCGGTCTGTACGGGGACGCGCGCGGCGGCCTGGTCATCGATCTGAACGACTTCGACGAGACGGTGTACGGCCCCTGGGAATGGGACCTCAAGCGGCTCGTCACCTCGCTCGTGCTCGCGGGCCGGGAGGCCGGAGCGGACGAGGACACCTGTCGGGCCGCAGCGCGCGACACCGTGGGCGCGTACCGCCGCACGATGCGCCTGCTGGCCAAGCTGCCGGTGCTGGACGCGTGGAACGCCATCGCCGACGAGGAACTCGTCTCGCACACGGACGCCCACGACCTGCTCGGCACTCTGGAGCGGGTCTCCGAGAAGGCGCGGGCCAACACCAGCGGGCGGTTCGCCGCCAGGTCGACGGAGGCAGTCGAGGGCGGTGGCCGCCGGTTCGTGGACGCGGCGCCCGTGCTGCGCCGCGTTCCCGACGAGGAGGCGGCCGCGGTCGCGGCGTCCCTGGACCACTATCTGACGACGCTCTCCGAGGACCGCCTCCCCCTGCTCGCCCGCTACGCGGTGCACGACGTCGCCTTCCGGGTGGTCGGCACCGGCAGTGTCGGCACCCGCTCGTACGTCGTACTGCTCCTGGACCATCGCGGCGAGGCCCTCGTCCTCCAGGTCAAGGAGGCCCGCGCCTCGGTGTTGCTCCCGCACCTCGCGACGGCCGGCCATCCGATGCCCGAGGTGGCTCACGAGGGCCGCCGTGTCGTCCTCGGCCAGAAGCGCATGCAGGTCGTCAGCGACATCCTTCTCGGCTGGACCTCGGTCGACGGTCTCCCCTACCAGGTGCGCCAGTTCCGCAACCGCAAGGGCAGCGTCGACCCCGCAGCCCTGGCCGCCGACCACATCGACGACTACGGCCGCATGACCGGCGCCCTGCTGGCCCGCGCCCACAGCCACAGCGCAGACCCGCGCCTCATCGCCGGGTACTGCGGCAAGAACGAGGAGCTGGACGAGGCCATCGCCTCCTTCGCCGTTGCCTACGCGGACCGCACGGAGGCGGACCACGCGGCCCTGGTGGCGGCGGTCCGAAGCGGACGGATCGCTTCTGAAGCGGGGGTGTGACGGGGGTGTGAACGGGGGCGTCCGGTCCGCCCCTCCGGACGGGGCGGTCCACCGGTGCCGATGCCGTTGTCGGCACCGGTTCCGGTGGTCGGGATGATCGGGGTGGTTGGGGTCTTTGGGGTCGTTGTGGCCGGTCAGGTGGCTGTAGAGGCGGGGAAGGCAGTGAGTCGCGGGGGAGTGTGGCCTACGCTGGTCGGGTGACGACCCCGGAAGCCGATCAGAGCCAGTCCGAGCCCGCCTTCGAGGGGGGCCGGGAACACTCCGGTGCCCCGGAGGGTGGGACGCCCCAAGCCTCCCCCGGCGACGACGGCCGCATCACGGAGGCGGAGGGCGCGGACGCCCCCTCCGGCGCCCGGGATGCCGCCGGGAGCGAGGCCCGCACCGAGGCTCGGAGCGAGGCCGACGGCGAGGGCCGGAGCCCGGCTCAGAGTGAGGATGCCCGGCCCGAGGCGCGGCTCGAGCGGGCCGTGCGAGCGGCCGAGCAGGCGTTGATCGAGTTCGAGATCGCCGTGGAGACCTTCCGCGTCGAGGTCGACAACTTCTCGCGGCTGCATCACCAGAAGCTCGGTCCGATGTACTCGCGCCTCGACGAGCTTGAGGCCCAGATCGCCGAGGCGCGTGCCGCGCGCACCGGCGACCCGGAAGACATATTCAAGGCGCACGAGGCACGGGCGCGGGTCATGCCCATGCCCGGTGTCGAGGAGCTGTTCCACGGCTGGATGGACTCGGAGGGACTGTTCCCCGAGGCTGTGGCGATGCTCACGGACCAGCCCGTGCGGCCCCCGCAGCGTGTGCGCCCCAGCGAGGAGGCCCGCAAGCTCTTCCGTGAGCTGGTCCGCAAGGCGCACCCCGACCTGGCGCAGGACGAGGGCGAGCGCAAGCGGCGCGACGAGTTCATCGCCCGCGTGAACACCGCCTACGCCAGGGGCGACGAGGCGTTGCTGCGGGAACTGGCCCAGGAGTGGGCCGCAGGCCCCGCGCCCGAAGAGTGGAAGCCGAGCCGCAGCGAGGAGCTCTACGCCCGTCTCGAATGGCTCTCGCAGCGCAAGGAGATGCTCACCTTCGTCGCCCGCGAACTGGAGGAGAGCGCCATCGGCGCCATGCTCAAGATGGCTCCGGAAGACCCGGACCGTCTTCTGGAGGAGATCGCCGAACAGCTGCTGACGCAGGTCGGCGAGCGCGAGCACGAGCTGGCCGAACTGATCGCCCAGGCTCCCTGAGCTTCCCCGCCGGCGCGGTCGGGTAGCGTCGGAGGCATGAGTTTCGGAGCTGGTGTGCCCACGGTCGGGGTCGACAATCTCGCGGTCGACGACTTCCTGCTGGACGTCCGGGAGGACGACGAGTGGGAGGCAGGTCACGCCCAGGGGGCGCTGCACATCCCCATGAGCGACTTCGTCGCCCGGTACGGCGAGTTGACCGAGGCCGCCCCGCAGGACGGCCGCGTCAATGTGATCTGCCGCTCCGGTGGCCGTTCGGCCCAGGTCACGATGTACCTGGTCCAGCAGGGCATCGACGCCGCGAATGTCGAAGGCGGCATGCAGACCTGGGAGGCCGCGGGCCGCCCGGTCGTGAACGACAAGGGCGAGCCCGGCTTCGTGCTGTAGCCGCCGGTCCCTCTCACCCCAGGGGGTGCGCCGCCAGCAGATCGCCCAGGGCTTCTTCGTGTGCCGACGCCGGGCCGAATGACAGTTCCAGGTGCTTGGCCCAGGCGTGGTAGCGGTGCAGCGCGTACTCGGTGTCGGCGCCGAACCCTCCGTGCAGATGCTGGGCGGTCTGCACGACCCGGCGTACTCCCTCGGACGCCCAGATCTTGGCTACGGCCACGTCACCGCAGGCCGGGAGCGCACCCCCGGCTCCCGTGCCGATCCGCCATGCGGCCTGCCAGAGCGTCGCCTCCATCGCCCGCAGGTCGATATAGCGGTCGGCGGCCTGCACGGCGACCGCCTGGAACGTGGCGACCGGGAACCCGAACTGCTCCCGCTTGCTCGTGTACGCGCTCGTCATCCGGAGGACTTCCTCGCCGAGCCCGAGCGCCAGCGCGCATGTGCCGGTGGCCAGCAGGTCACGCAGCCACTCCCACGCCCCCTGCGCGTCGATGACAGCCCGGGAGGCGATCCGGGCGGACTCCAGCCGCAGTTCGCCGAGCCGTTCACCGGTCGTGGAGATCTGCTCGGCGAGTACGGCCCCTTCGTGGTCGCGTGGAACCAGAGCGAGGACGGTCCGGTCGGCGTCCGTGTGCGCGGGCACGACGATGAAGTCGGCGTTGCAGGCCCAGGGGACGGCCGTCTGCACTCCGTCCAGCACCCACCCCGCACCGTCCTGCCGTGCGGTCACGGCGAGTTCGGCCGGGTCGTGACCGGTCCTGCCGTTGGCGGCGACGGTCAGCACGAGCTCACCCCGGCCGGCCGGCGCCGACAGCTCCGCCCTCAACTCCTTGCCGCCGTAGCGCTGTACGGCGGCGGTCGCCGCGCTGTTCTCCAGCAACGGCACCCGCGCCAGCACCTTCGCCGACTCCCGCAGCACGAGACACAGCGCGACCGCGTCGAGGCCCGACCCGCCGGACTCCTCGTCGAGCAGCAGGCTCAGCAGGTCCGCGTCGGCGAGCTTTGCCCACAGGGCCCGGTCGAAGTCCTCGGCGACGGCGCCCGCGGTGAGCGCGGGACTGGGCACCGTGTCAGGGGAGACCCCGGCGAACACCGCCTTCGCCGCCTCGACCGCCGCCTGCTGCTCCTCGGTGAAGGTGAAGTCCACGATCCCGTCCTCCCGCACACGCGCCGGACCAACGACCAGACGGAACGCCTGATCTGACGGTGCGTCAAGATAGAACAGGTTCTACGAGAAGGGAACGGCCGACGATCGGTCACCTGTCAACCGGGCTCGGCGGGCGATGTCCTGCCGGCAGGGCTCGGCCGTTGGAGGGTGCCCGCCGGGCTCGGTGGTCGAGGCGTGTCCGCCGGGCTCAGCGGTCGAAGTCCAGCTCCACCTTTTCCGTGGCCGGGTGGGACTGGCAGGCCAGTACGTACCCGGCCTCCGTCTCCTCCGGCTCCAGCGCGAAGTTGCGGTCCATCCGCACCTCGCCCGAGACAAGGAACGCCCGGCAGGTGCCGCACACGCCGCCCTTGCAGGCGTAGGGCGCGTCCGGACGGTTGCGCAGCACCGCGTCGAGCAGCGACTCGCCGTCCTGGACGGGCCAGGTGCCGCCGCGTCCGTCGAGCCGTGCGGTCACCGTGCTGTGCGCGGGGGCCGGTACGGCGGAGGCGGTCGTGATGCCGGCGTCCACGTGGAAGATCTCCTCGTGGATCCGGGTCCGGGACACCCCGAGCCCGCGCAGTGCCCGCTCGGCCCCCTGTACGAGCCCCATGGGCCCGCACAGGAACCAGCCCGCCACCCGGTCCACGGGCAGCAGAGCCGGAAGCAGCCCGGCCAGCCGCTCCTGGTCGAGCCTCCCGGACGGCAGCCCGGCCTGCTGCTCCTCCCGGGAGAGGACCGTCACCAGCTGGAACCGCTGCGGATAGCGGTCCTTGAGGTCGGCGACCTCCTCCAGGAACATCGTCGAGGCCGACGTACGGTCGCTGCGTATCAGGCAGAACCTCGCGTCCGGCTCTCGCGCCAGCAGCGTCGAGACGATCGACAGCACCGGGGTGATCCCGCTGCCACCCACCACCGCCGCGTACAGGCCGGCCGAGGGCTCCAGGGTGAAGCGTCCGGCCGGAACCATCACCTCCACCTCGTCGCCGACGGCGATCTCCTTGAGCGCGTACGTCGAGAACGCACCGCCGTCGACCAGGCGCACTCCGACCCGCAGGGTGCGCGGCCCCTCGCCGTCGGGGGCGGGTGCCGGTGAGCAGATGGAGTACGTGCGGCGTATCTCGGTGCCGTCGACCGTGCGGCGCAGTGCCAGATGCTGGCCGGCGGCATGCCGGTAGTCCTCGCGCAGCTCCGCGGGTACCGCGAGGGTCAGGGCCACGGAGTCGTCGGTGATCCGGTCGACCGCGGCCACCGGGAGCGGGTGGAAGCGGGCCATCACAACTCCTTGAAGTGGTCGAACGGTTCGCGGCAGGACAGGCAGCGGCGCAGCGCCTTGCACGCGGTGGAGGAGAAGCGGCTGAGCAATTCGGTGTCGGCCGATCCGCAGGACGGGCAGCGGACGGGCTCCAGTTCCGGTTCGGCGTTGGCCGTCCGGGTCGGCCCCAGGCCGAGCGTCACCGGGCCCGCGGGACGGCCGCCGCGTGGCGGCGCTATTCCGAACTCCCGCAGTTTGCGGCGGCCTTCGTCCGAGATGTCGTCCGTCGACCAGGCGGGACTGAGTACCGTGCGCACGGACACATCGCGTATGCCGTGCTCGTGCAGTACCCGCTCGATGTCCATGGACATGGCCTCGACGGCCGGACAGCCGGTGTAGGTCGGGGTCAGCTCGACCTCGACGGAGTCCGCGCCGCGGACATGCACGGCGCGCAGCACGCCGAGCTCGTCCAGGGTGACGACGGGCAGCTCGGGGTCGAGCACGGAGCCGGCCAGTCTGCGCAGCTCCTCCTCGAGGGCGGTCGTTTTCACCATGACGCCCCCGGGTGGCTGCGGTGCAGGTGCTGCATCTCGGCGAGCATCCGTCCGAAGGACTCGGTGTGCAGACCCTGGCGTCCGGCGCCCGCCGCCCATGCCCCGGACTGCGGTCCCTCGGGGACCGACAGCGTGGCACGGCGCAGGGTGGCTCCCACGGACTCCGTCCAGGCGGCCCGCATTCCTTCCCAGTCGACGTCGATGCCCTGGATCGGCTGGAACATCTCTCCGGTGAAGCGCCACAGCGCCTCGCAGGCCCGGCTCATCCGCTCATGGCTGGCGTCCGTGCCGTCGCCGAGGCGCAGCGTCCACTGCTCGGCGTGGTCCTGGTGGTAGGCGACTTCCTTGACGGCCTTCGCGGCGAGGGGGGCGAACTCGCTCTCCCCGGCTGCCAGTTGCGAGTAGAGAAGCCGCTGGTAGGTGGCGAAGTAGAGCTGGCGGGCGATGGTGTGCGCGAAGTCGCCGTTCGGCTGCTCGACGAGCTGGAGATTGCGGAAGGCGCGCTCCTCGCGGAGATACGCCAACTCGTCCTCGTCACCGGCCATGGAGAGTAGGACCCGGGCCTGGCCGAGCAGGTCCAGCGCGATGTTGGCCAGGGCGACTTCCTCTTCGAGGACGGGTCCGTGGCCGGCCCACTCCCCCAGGCGGTGCGAGAGCACCAGGGCGTCGTCGCCGAGGGCCAGGGCCGCCGCGGTGTTCACGGTGAGAGTCACAGGTGCTTCACCCCTTCCGGGATCTCGTAGAACGTCGGGTGCCGGTACGGCTTGTCGGCGGACGGCTCGAAGAACGGGTCCTTCTCGTCGGGCGAGGAGGCCGTGACGGCGGCGGACGGGACGACCCAGATCGAGACGCCTTCGCCGCGGCGGGTGTACAGGTCGCGGGCGTTGCGCAGCGCCAGCTCGGCGTCCGGCGCGTGCAGGCTGCCGGCGTGGGTGTGCGAGAGCCCGCGGCGCGAGCGCACGAAGACCTCCCACAGCGGCCAGTCGGTGTTCGTCATGCTCGGGTCGCTCCTGTCTCACCGGTCGTGCTCGCGGAGCCGCCGGTCCCGCTCGTGTGCTTGTCCGCGTACGCCGCGGCCGCCTCCCGTACCCAAGCGCCCTCCTCGTGGGCGCGCCGGCGCTGGGTGATCCGCTGTTCGTTGCAGGGGCCGTTGCCCTTGAGGACCTCCCAGAACTCCGTCCAGTCGATCGTGCCGAAGTCGTGGTGTCCCCGCTCCTCGTTCCACACCAGGTCGGGGTCGGGCAGGGTCAGACCGAGGGACTCGGCCTGGGGTACGGCTATGTCGACGAAGCGCTGGCGCAGCTCGTCGTTCGAATGGCGCTTGATCTTCCACGCCATCGACTGGGCGGAGTGCGAGGACTCGTCGTCGGGCGGGCCGAACATCATCAGGGAGGGCCACCACCAGCGGTCGACCGCGTCCTGCGCCATCGCGTGCTGCTCGGCGGTGCCCCGGCTCAGGGCCAGTAGCAGCTCGTACCCCTGGCGCTGGTGGAAGGACTCCTCCTTGCACACGCGGACCATCGCGCGCGCGTAGGGACCGTAGGAGCAGCGGCACAGGGGGACCTGGTTGGTGATCGCGGCGCCGTCGACGAGCCAGCCGATGGCGCCGACGTCCGCCCACGTCAGCGTCGGGTAGTTGAAGATCGACGAGTACTTCTGGCGGCCGGAATGCAGCTTGTCCAGCAGTTCGTCGCGGCCGACGCCGAGGGTCTCGGCCGCGCTGTACAGATACAGCCCGTGTCCGGCCTCGTCCTGGACCTTCGCCATCAGGATCGCCTTGCGGCGCAGGGAGGGCGCGCGCGTGATCCAGTTGGCCTCCGGCTGCATGCCGATGATCTCGGAGTGGGCGTGCTGCGCGATCTGGCGGACCAGGGTGGAACGGTAGGCGTCGGGCATCCAGTCACGGGGCTCGATGCGTTCGTCGGCCGCCACCGCGGCGTCGAAGACGGCCTCGTATGCCGCTGTGCGCACCGCTTCGTCGGCGGCTTCGTCCGCCTGTGTGCGGGCCGTGTGGTGCGCTGATGCTGTCGCCATGCGGTCCCCCTCGACCTCTCACTCCCGACCGACCGATCGTTCGGTCCGCTCGCATCAATGGTCGGTCGAGCGCCGTATGGTGTCAACCGCTGTGGATAACCTCGTGCGCGTTGGCGTGGTCGTTGTGACACATGGGGCTGTGCCGGATGGTCGGGTCTGAGTACGGTTCGCTTGCGAACGTCGTGGTGTGGTGCGACGCGGCGGTACGGTGCCCGCAGTCCGGCGGCCGACAGTCGGATTCGGGATCGTGAATCGGGGCGGGATGGACGCGAACGACGAGGGCTCTGAGCCGGAGCCGGGTCCGGGCGCCCCCGAGGGGGCCGCTCCCGGCGGGACCGCGTCCGAGAGCGCCGCGCCTGACGAGGTCATCGGTGGTACGTCGTCCCCCGGCGATCCGACGGCCGGAGATCCGGCCCGCGACGAGCCTGCGCCCGGCAATCCGGCGGCCGACGCTTCGAGGACCGAGGCGGTTGTTCCTCCGGAGTCGGAGCGGATCGAGATCGAGGCGGTCGCGCCTGTGGAGCCGGAGTCCCAGGAGGCCGTGCTCGAGACGGTCGCTTCTGCGCAGTCCGATGAGGCCGAACCCGGGCCGGTCGTTTCCGCGGAGCCTGAGAGGGGCGAACCCCGACTGGTTGCACCCGCTGACTTCGACGAGACCAAGCCCGGGGCGGTCCCGTGGGCGGGGTCCGAAGAGGGGGCCGAGGCCCCTGCGGGCCTGGCCGCTCTCTCTCTTCGGTATCAGATCGCCGCCGCCCTCGCCCTGGCCGTCGTGGCCGTCGTCTCCTGTGTTCACCTCGGCATGGTGTTCCTGCACGTCGCGCCGTCGAACACGGTGACCAGGCAGCACGGTCAGGCGATCGACGAGTGGATCTACCCCGAGTTCGAGCAGAACTGGAAGCTCTTCGCCCCCAACCCGTTGCAGCAGGACATCGCGGTGCAGGTCCGTGCTCTGGTCCGCGCCGCGGACGGCACCGGTCGCGAGACCGGCTGGTACGACCTGTCAGCGCTCGACGGACTCGCCATCGACGGGAATCCGCTGCCGAGTCACACCCAGCAGAACGAGCTGCGCCGCGCCTGGGACTTCTACGTCGGCACGCACGACGGCGAGAACCGGCCCGTGGGCCTGCGCGGCGACCTCTCGGAGCGCTATCTGCGACGCGTCGGCGTGCTGCGGCTCGACCGTGAGCACGCCGGCGGCGAGGGCGCCGTCATCGAACGCGTCCAGTTCCGCTCCCTCACCACCGACGTGCGGCCTCCCGCGTGGAGCGACGAGAAGGTGTCCGACCGGCCCGTCGTCCGTGAGCTGCCCTGGTGGGCCGTTCCCGAGAGCGACCGCGCGGACGGGCTGACGGAGGCGAGCGCCCGGTGAACCGATTCGCTCCGACGATCGCGCGCGGCATCGCCCGGGTCACCGAGTCCGCCCTCGGCCCGTACCAGAGCGCCGTGATCCGTATCGGCTTCGCCGCCACCTGGCTGCTGTTCCTGCTGCGCGAGTACCCCCACCGGCAGGAGCTGTACGGGCCCGACGCACCGTGGAGCTGGGACCTCGCCCAGCAGCTCATCGCGAGCAACCACGCCTTCACGGTCCTGATGTGGTCCGACAGCCAGGTGTGGTTCGAGATCGTCTACGCCCTCGCCGTCCTCTCCAGTGCCCTGCTGCTGGTGGGCCGGCGGACCCGCGCGATGTCGGTGCTCTTCATGATCGGCGTGCTGTCCCTGCAGAACCGCAGCGTCTTCATCGGGGACGGCGGGGACAACGTCCTCCACCTGATGGCGATCTACCTCGTGTTCACCCGCTGCGGCCGGGTGTGGTCCCTCGACGCGCGGCGGGAACGCCTCGCCCGGGAGGCTCGCGCGCGTGGCGAGCGGACCGGGCCCGACCGAGGGGGCCCCGCGCTGTGGGCGGGTCTCGGGGTCGTCCTGGCGGTGGCGACCGGCGCGGGACGGATCGACGGAGGCGTCGCGGGCGGCTGGCTCACGGTCCTGTGGGGGCTGTGGGCGGTGCAGGGCCTGTGGTGGACGGTCGGCCGGGTCGCCCGCGCCGCGGAGCCGCGCGTCCTGCTGGACGTCGTCGCCAACCTCGTGCACAACGCGGCCCTGATGATCATCATGGCCGAGGCCTGCCTGATCTACGCGACGGCCGGCTGGTACAAGATCCAGGGTTCCCGCTGGCAGGACGGCACCGCCGTCTACTACCCGCTCCACCTCGAGTCCTTCTCGCCGTGGCCGGCCCTGTCCGACCAGCTGTCCGCGCACGGCACGATCGTGATGCTGGTGACGTACGGGACGGTCGCCGTACAGGTCGCCTTCCCGTTCACCCTGTTCAACCGGCGGGTCAAGAACGTCCTGCTGGCGGCCATGATGACCGAGCACGCCGTGATCGCCGTGCTCCTCGGGCTGCCGTTCTTCTCGCTCGCGATGATCGCCGCGGACGCCGTGTTCCTGCCCACGTCCTTCCTGCGGCGCCTGGGCGGACGGGTGGCACGCGCGCGTGCCGGGCTGATTCCCGGCCGCGGCCGGGCGCTCCCGAGGCCCCGGGAGCCCGAGCCGGGCGTTCCGCAGGAGCCCGAGCACACGCACGTAGGCTTCACCGCATGAACGACCCGGTTCGTGCCTGGCGCAAGCTCTCCGACGACTCCGTCCTGCTCGACGGCTTCCACGCCCTCAAGCACGCGGTGCGCTTCGGGGCGCGTGTCCCGGTCGCCGTCACGACCGACCGGCGGGCGGTCCTCGACCTGGCCGACGAACTCGCTCCCGACGTACGAGCCGTTCTCGGCGAGCTCCTGACCGAGGTCCCGGAGGCGACTTTCACGGCCCTCGTGCCGCGTCCGCACCCCACCTCGGTGGCCGCTCTCGCCGTACGTCCCTCCCGCGCCGCCAACCTGGAGACGCTGGCCCGCACGCCCCGCACCGCGCCGGTGGTCGTCCTCGACAATCCGCGCAACCTGGGCAACGCGGGCGCCGTGATCCGACTCGCCGCGGGCTTCGGCGCGACCGGGGTGGTCACGACGGGCACGCTCGACCCCTGGCACCCCACGGTCGTCCGCGGTGGGGCCGGACTGCACTTCGCGACCGCCGTGGAGCGCCTGACGGTGGACGAACTGCCGCCGGGCCCGGTGTTCGCGCTCGACCCGGAGGGCGAGGACATCCGCGGGTCGAAGCTCCCCGACGACGCGCTGCTCGCCTTCGGCTCGGAACGCAGTGGTCTGTCCGCCGAACTACGGGCCCGGGCCGACCACTTGGTGTCCCTGCCGATGCGCCCCCAGGTCTCCAGCTACAACCTCGCGACCAGTGTGGCCATGACGCTGTTCCACTGGAGCGCCACCGGGGGCGCACCGGCGTAGGGGCTCACGCCTCCCGGCGCACCTCGACCACCCGGAAGCGGTTCGCCACGAACGCCCCGTCGCACAGCGCCGCGTTGGCCGCGCCGTTGCCGCCCGAGCCGTGGAAGTCCGAGAACGCGGCCGTCTGGTTGACGTAGACCCCGCCCGTGAGGTTCAGCGAGAGCTGGGCGCACTCCTCCAGGCAGGCCTCCCGCACCTCGCTCTCGAACGCCTCGTCCGTGGTGTACGCGCCGACGGTCATCGCGCCCTTGTCCCTGATGGTGCGCCGCAGCAGCTCCACCGCGTCCGCCGCCGAGTCGACCGCGACGGCGAAGGAGACCGGCCCGAAGCACTCGCTCATGTAGGCGGCCTCGTCGGCGTTCTCGGCGGTCTCCCAGTACTTGCGCGCGCCGTCGAGCTTCACGATGACGGGCGAGCGTACGACGGCGCCCGGGAACTCCGGGTTGTCGATCTGCCGTGAGGGCAGGGCCACTTCGCCGAGTCCGGCGGCTGCCTCCAGACGGGCCTTCACGTCCGGGTTCACGATGGCGCCGAGCAGCGCGTTCGCGCGGGCGTCGTCGCCGAGGAGTCCGCCGACCGACTTCGCGAGGTCGGCGACCACCTCGTCGTAGGACTTGTTGCCCTCGTCCGTGGAGATGCCGTCGCGGGGGATCAGCAGGTTCTGCGGGGTGGTGCACATCTGGCCGCTGTAGAGCGACAGGGAGAACGCCAGGTTGGACAGCATCCCCTTGTAGTCACCGGTCGACTCCACGATCACCGTGTTGACGCCGGCCTTCTCCGTGTAGACCTGCGCCTGGCGGGCGTTGGTCTCCAGCCAGTCGCCGAAGGCGGTGGAGCCGGTGTAGTCGATGATCCGGATCTCGGGGCGGGTGGCCAGCGTCTTCGCGATGCCCTCGCCGGGACGCTCGGCGGCCAGCGCCACCAGGTTCGGGTCGAAGCCCGCCTCGGCGAGCACCTCGCGTGCGACCTGCACGGTCAGCGCGAGCGGCAGCACCGCGCGCGGGTGGGGCTTCACCAGGACCGCGTTGCCGGTGGCCAGGGAGGCGAACAGGCCCGGATAGCCGTTCCAGGTCGGGAAGGTGTTGCAGCCGATCATCAGCGCGATGCCGCGCGGGACGGGCGTGAACTGCTTCGTCAGCGCGAGCGGGTCGCGCTTGCCCTGGGGCTTGCTCCACTCCGCGGTGTCGGGCGTGCGGACCTGCTCCACGTACGCGTACGCCACCGCTTCCAGGCCGCGGTCCTGTGCGTGCGGGCCGCCCGCCTGGAACGCCATCATGAAGGCCTGGCCGCTGGTGTGCATGACCGCGTGCGCGAACTCGTGGGTGCGGTCGCTGATCCGCTTGAGGATCTCCAGACAGACCACGGCGCGGATCTCCGCTCCCGCGTCGCGCCAGGCGCGCTGTCCCGCGCGCATGGCGGGCAGCAGGGCGTCGATGTCCGCGTGCGGGTACGTGACGCCCAGCTCGATGCCGTACGGCGACACCTCGCCGCCGACCCAGTCGTCCGTGCCGGGCTGGTCCAGGTCGAGGCGGGTGCCCAGGAGGGCGTCGAAGGCGGCTTTGCCCTCGGCCATGCCCAGGCTGCCGTTCTCGCCGTACGCCTTGGGATGCTCGGGATGCGGGGACCAGTACGCGCGCGTGCGGATCACTTCCAGCGCCTGATCCAGGGTGGGCCGGTGCTGGGCGATCAGCTGGTGCGCGGTGAGTTCGGCGGCCATCAAGGACCAACTCCTTGTCTCAAGAGCTCCTCGTCGAGCTCGCGAGCTGGGCAGGAATGGACAGTCAGAGTTAGAGTAACCGAACGATCGGTCGGGACAAGGGGGTCCGCCGCATCTGTGGAAAACGGCGTGCGGGAGGATCGCGCACATGACAGCACTCGACCTCAGCAGCCCCGTGGCAGTCGTCGGCACCGGCACCATGGGCCAGGGCATCGCCCAGGTCGCGCTGGTGGCGGGCCACCCCGTGCGGCTCTACGACGCGGCTCCCGGGCGTGCCGCGGCGGCGGCCGAAGCGATCGGCGCCCGTCTCGACCGGCTCGTCGCGAAGGACCGGCTCACCGGCGCCGACCGGGATGCCACGCGCGCCCGGCTCCGGCCGGCCGAGAGCCTCACCGACCTCGCGGACTGTGCGCTCGTCGTCGAGGCGGTACTCGAACAACTCGACGTCAAGCAGCGGCTGTTCAGCGATCTCGAAGACATCGTCGGGGACGACTGCCTGCTCGCCACCAACACCTCCTCGCTGTCCGTCACGGCCATCGGTGGCGCCCTGCGCAACCCGGGCCGCCTCGTCGGACTGCACTTCTTCAACCCGGCGCCGCTGCTGCCTCTCGTGGAGGTCGTCTCCGGGTTCGCGACCGACGTCACCTCGGCCACGCGCGCGTACGAGACGGCCAGGGCCTGGGGCAAGACGCCCGTCGCCTGCGCGGACACACCCGGTTTCATCGTCAACCGCATCGCGCGGCCCTTCTACGCCGAGGCCTTCGCGGTCCACGAGTCCCAGGCCGCCGACCCCGCCACCATCGACGCGGTCCTGCGCGAGTCCGGCGGTTTCCGGATGGGCGCCTTCGAGCTCACGGACCTGATCGGCCAGGACGTCAACGAGTCCGTCACGCACTCCGTGTGGCAGTCCTTCTTCCAGGACGTGCGCTTCACGCCCTCGCTCGCCCAGCGACGGCTCGTCGAGTCGGGCCGGCTCGGACGCAAGGCGGGGCACGGCTGGTACGACTACGGGGACGACGCCGAGCGGTCCGAACCGCACACCGCGGAGAAGGCGCAGCCGCCCGCCTATGTCGTCGCCGAGGGCGACCTCGGCCCCGCCGCCGACGTCCTCGGCCTGATCCGCGAGGCGGGCATCCAGGTCCGGGAGGACGAGGAGGACCACGGCACCCGCCTGGTGCTGCCGAGCGGCGGCCAGCTGGTCCTAGCCGACGGCCAGACCTCGGTCGAGTTCCGCGACGTCGTCTACTTCGACCTCGCGCTGGACTACCGCAAGGCCACCCGGATCGCCCTGTCGGCGTCCCAGGACACCGCTCCCCAGACCCTCTCCGAGGCCATCGGCCTCTTCCAGGCCCTGGGCAAGGACGTCAGCGTCATCGGGGACTGCCCCGGCATGATCGTCGCCCGCACGGTGGCCCGGATCGTCGACCTCGCGCACGACGCGGTCGCCAAGGGCGTGGCCACCGAGGAGGACATCGACACCGCGATGCGCCTCGGCGTCAACTACCCCCTGGGCCCCTTCGAGTGGAGCCGCAGGCTCGGCACCAACTGGTCCTACGACGTCCTGGACGAACTGCACGTTCGCGACCCCTCCGGGCGCTACGCCCCGTCGCTGGCGCTCTACCGCCACGCGTACGCCAACGAGAAGCGGGAGGGCACCCAGTGACCACCGCCAAGCGGGACACGTACACCCCCGAGACGCTGCTGTCCGTCGCCGTCCAGGTCTTCAACGAACGCGGCTACGACGGCACCTCCATGGAGCACCTCTCCAAGGCGGCCGGCATCTCCAAGTCGTCGATCTACCACCATGTGGCGGGCAAGGAGGAGCTGCTGCGGCGCGCGGTGAGCCGGGCGCTGGACGGCCTCTTCGAGATCCTCGACGAGGAGCACGCGCGCGTGGGGCGTGCCGTGGAGCGCCTGGAGTACGTCGTGCGGCGCATGGTCGAGGTGCTCACGTCCGAGCTGCCCTACGTGACGCTGCTGCTTCGGGTGCGCGGCAACACGGGCACCGAGCGGTGGGCCCTGGAGCGGCGCCGCGACTTCGACCACAGGGTCGCCGAGCTCCTGAAGGCCGCTGCCGCCGACGGAGACGTACGCGGTGACGTGGAGGTCCGGCTCGCGACCCGGCTGGTCTTCGGAATGATCAACTCGCTCGTGGAGTGGTACCGCCCCGACGCGCGGGGCATGGGCGCGCGGGAAGTGGCCGACGCCGTGGTGGTGCTGGTCTTCGGAGGGCTCCGGCGGGAGTAGTGGGGCCCACGAGTCGGGCAGCCCCGGGTTCGGGCAGGAGCCGTGAGGCCCGGGAGCCCGGCGGTGCCGGGCGGGTCACGAGTCGTGAGTCCAGCGAGTCCAGCAGTGCTGGGCTCGTGCGGGAGCCGTGAGGTCCCGGAGTCCGGCAGTGCTGGGCTCGTGCGGGAGTCGTGGGGGCCCTGGGCCCCGGCGGCATCAGCCCTCCGGCTCCAGGTCCTCCTCCTCGAAGACCAGCAGCGTCCGGCTGCTGAGCACCTCCGGGATGGCCTGCAGGCGGGTGAGCACCAGTTCGCGCAGCGCCCGGTTGTCCGGTGTGTGCACCAGAAGAAGCACGTCGAAATCGCCGCCCACCAGAGCGATGTGAGAGGCCCCGGGGAGCACCCTCAGCCGCTCCCGCACCGTGCGCCAGGAGTTCTGCACGATCTTGAGGGTGATGTACGCCGATGTGCCCTGCCCGGCGCGTTCGTGGTCGACGCGTGCCCCGAAGCCGCGGATCACGCCGTCCTCGATGAGGCGGTTGATCCGCGCGTAGGCGTTGGCCCGCGACACATGGACCCGTTCCGCCACGGAGCGTATGGAGGCACGGCCGTCCGCCTGCAGCATGTGCAGGATGTCCTGGTCGATCGCGTCGAGCGGACGGGCGGGCGGCGCGACGGGGCCGGCCTCCGGCGGCTCGGCCATTTGTTCAGGTGCCATGTCCCCCCGCCTCCCTACCATGGACGTACTGCGTCCATCTCAGGCTGTGCAGAACCGTTTGTCCACAGCCTGGCGGTGCCTGTAGCCAAAATGTGCCGACGACCGAACAATCGGTAGGTGAGGGGTGTCACACCCGTGACGCGCCTGAAGCCGCTCCCACGAGGAGGTGCCGTCATGACGGTCATGGAGCAGCGAGGGGCCTACCGGCCCACGCCGCCGCCCGCCTGGCAGCCCCGCACCGACCCCGCGCCGCTGCTGCCCGACGCGCTGCCCCACCGCGTCCTCGGCACCGACGCGGCCGCGCAGGTCGATCCGGCCCTGCTGCGCCGTCTGCACACGGAGCTGGTGCGTGGCCGCCGCTACAACGTTCAGGCCACCGCCCTCACCAAGCAGGGCCGTCTCGCTGTGTACCCCTCCAGCACCGGACAGGAGGCCTGCGAGGTCGCCGCCGCGCTCGTACTGGAGGAGCGCGACTGGCTCTTCCCCAGTTACCGGGACACCCTCGCCGCCGTCGCCCGCGGCCTCGACCCCGTTCAGGCCCTCACTCTGCTGCGCGGCGACTGGCACACCGGCTACGACCCGCACGAGCACCGCATCGCCCCCCTGTGTACCCCGCTCGCGACCCAGCTCCCGCACGCCGTGGGCCTCGCGCACGCCGCCCGCCTCAAGGGCGACGACGTGGTCGCGCTCGCCCTGGTCGGTGACGGCGGCACCAGCGAGGGCGACTTCCACGAAGCGCTGAACTTCGCCGCCGTGTGGCAGGCGCCGGTCGTCTTCCTCGTACAGAACAACGGCTTCGCCATCTCCGTCCCGCTCGCCAAGCAGACCGCCGCCCCGTCGCTGGCCCACAAGGCCGTCGGTTACGGGATGCCGGGCCGCCTGGTCGACGGCAACGACGCGGTGGCCGTGCACCAGGTCCTGAGCGAGGCCATCGCCCACGCGCGCGCGGGCGGCGGTCCCACGCTCGTCGAGGCCGTGACGTACCGCATCGACGCCCACACCAACGCCGACGACGCCACCCGCTACCGAGGCGACTCCGAGGTCGAGACCTGGCGCGGGCACGACCCCATCGTGCTGGTGGAGCGGGAACTGACCGAGCGCGGTCTGCTCGACGAGTCCGCCCTCCAGGCGGTGCGCGACGACGCCGAGACGATGGCCGCGGACCTGCGCGAGCGCATGAACCAGGACCCGGTGCTCGACCCCATGGATCTGTTCGCCCATGTGTATGCCCAACCCACTACTCAACTGCTTGAGCAGGAGAGCCAGCTGAGAGCGGAGCTGGACGCCGAGGCGGACGGCACGCCCGGAGCGGGCCCGCACGGCCCGGAAGGAGCCGGGCGATGACCACGGTTGCCCTCAAACCGGCCACCATGGCGCAGGCGCTCGGGCGCGCCCTGCGCGACGCCATGGCCGCCGACCCGGCCGTCCATGTCATGGGCGAGGACGTCGGCACCCTCGGCGGCGTCTTCCGGGTCACCGACGGGCTCGCCAAGGAGTTCGGCGACGACCGCTGCACGGACACCCCGCTCGCCGAGGCGGGCATCCTCGGCGCGGCGGTCGGCATGGCCATGTACGGCCTGCGGCCCGTCGTGGAGATGCAGTTCGACGCGTTCGCCTACCCGGCGTTCGAGCAGCTGATCTCGCACGTGGCGAAGATGCGCAACCGCACGCGGGGCGCCATGCCCCTGCCCATCACGATCCGCGTTCCCTACGGCGGCGGCATCGGCGGCGTCGAGCACCACAGCGACTCCTCCGAGGCGTACTACATGGCGACCCCGGGCCTCCATGTCGTCATGCCCGCGACCGTCTCCGACGCCTACGGACTGCTGCGCGAGGCCATTGCCTCGGACGACCCGGTCGTCTTCCTGGAGCCCAAGAGGCTGTACTGGTCGAAGGATTCCTGGAACCCGGACGAGCCGCCGGCCGTTGAGCCGATAGGCCGCGCGGTGGTGCGGCGCTCGGGCCGGAGCGCCACACTCATCACCTACGGGCCGTCCGTGCCCGTCTGTCTCGAAGCCGCCGAGGCGGCGCGGGCCGAGGGCTGGGACCTCGAAGTCGTCGACCTGCGCTCGCTGGTGCCGTTCGACGACGAGACGGTCTCCGCGTCGGTGCGGCGGACCGGACGAGCGGTCGTCGTGCACGAGTCGGGCGGGTTCGGCGGACCGGGCGGGGAGATCGCGGCCCGCGTCACGGAGCGCTGCTTCCACCACCTGGAGGCGCCGGTGCTGCGTGTCGCCGGTTTCGACATCCCGTATCCGCCACCGATGCTGGAGCGGCACCACCTGCCCGGCGTCGACCGGATCCTGGACGCCGTGGGGCGTCTGCAATGGGAGGCGCAGAGCTGATGGCACAGGTGCTGGAGTTCAAGCTCCCCGACCTCGGGGAGGGACTCACCGAGGCGGAGATCGTCCGCTGGCTGGTGGAGGTCGGCGATGTCGTCGCCGTCGACCAGCTCGTCGTCGAGGTCGAGACGGCCAAGGCGATGGTGGAGGTCCCCTGTCCTTACGGCGGCGTGGTCACCGCCCGCTTCGGCGAGGAGGGCACGGAGTTGCCCGTGGGGGCACCGCTGCTGACCGTCGCCGTGGGCGCCCCGGTCGGCGGCGAGGACAGCGGGATCGACAAGGACGACCAGGGCCACGAGGGCTCCGGGAACGTGCTGGTGGGCTACGGCACGGGAGCGCCCCCGGCGCGGCGCCGGAGGGTCCGTCCCTCCGGTGGTGCCGCGGCCGCCGGCCGACCGGCGGCCGCGGCACCACCTGGGGCACCGGCACCGGCGGGCACGGGCACTTCGCCCGCCCGGCCCGAGCCGGGCCGCCCCGAGCCCGTCGGTGCCGTACGGCCGGAAGCGGCAGGCGAGGCGGGGAGCGCGCGGAACGGCGCCGCCGCGAAGCGAGGTGACGGCCCCGTGCCGGTCATCTCGCCCCTCGTGCGACGGCTCGCCCGGGAGAACGGCGTGGATCTGCGGGAGTTGGAGGGCTCCGGCCCCGAAGGACTCATCCTGCGGGCCGACGTCGAGTACGCGCTGCGTGCGGCGGCGGCCGGCCGGTTGCGATCGTCCGCCACCATGGAGCCGTACCCCGCCCAGGCGGTCGGACTCGGTGTCGACACGCCTGTCGCGGGACCCTCGTACGACCGTGCTGCGGCTTCGGCGACCTCGTACGCGGACATCACGTCGGTCGTGCCCGGTGCGGGCGGAGCCTCCCGGGGCGCCACGCCGCAGGGTGTCCGTGTCCCGCTCCGGGGTGTCCGCGGTGCCGTCGCCGACAAGCTCTCGCGCAGTCGGCGCGAGATTCCCGACGCGACCTGCTGGGTGGACGCCGACGCGACGGAGCTCATGCAGGCACGCAGGGCGATGAACGCGGCAGGCGGCCCGAAGATCTCCCTGCTCGCCCTGCTGGCCCGGATCTGTACCGCGGCGCTGGCCCGGTTCCCCGAGCTCAACTCGACGGTCGACATGGACGCCCGCGAGATCGTCCGGCTCGACCAGGTGCACCTGGGCTTCGCGGCCCAGACCGAGCGGGGACTCGTCGTCCCCGTCGTACGGGACGCGCACACACGGGACGCCGAAGGGCTGAGCGCGGAGTTCGGCCGGCTGACCGAGGCGGCCCGGACCGGGACGCTGACGCCCGCGGACCTCACGGGCGGCACCTTCACGCTGAACAACTACGGCGTGTTCGGCGTCGACGGCTCCACGCCGATCATCAACCACCCCGAGGCGGCCATGCTCGGCGTCGGCCGCATCATCCCCAAGCCCTGGGTGCACCAGGGCGAGTTGGCGGTGCGCCAGGTCGTCCAGCTCTCGCTCGCCTTCGACCACCGGGTCTGTGACGGCGGTACGGCGGGCGGCTTCCTGCGGTATGTGGCGGACTGCGTGGAACAGCCGGCGGTGCTGCTGCGGACTCTCTAGGACCTGTCCGGTCCGGGGATCCGGTCACCCCCGTTCCCATGCCGTGCCCCGGGGGTGGCACTGATCCCTCGGGCGCCCATACTCGGGGCATGACCGCCTACGAGCCCGAGGGTGCGACCGGGCGTTCGGGCAGCTCCGGCCCGCAGGGCACCCCCGGTGCCGATGCAGAGTACGACGCCGTCGTGCTCGCGGGCGGTGCGGCCCGGCGGCTCGGCGGCGCGGACAAGCCCGGCGTGCGGGTCGGCGGCCGGGCGCTGCTGGACCGGGTGCTGGCCGCGTGCGCCGGTGCGACCCGCACGGTGGTCGTGGCCGAACCCAGGTCCACCGCGCGCCCCGTGGAGTGGGCCCGCGAGGACCCGCCCGGCGGCGGACCGCTCGCCGCGCTGGACGCCGGACTGCGGTCCACCACGGCGCCGTACGTCGTCGTGCTCTCGGCCGACCTGCCGTTCCTGGAAGAGGGGACGGTACGGCGCCTGCTGGACACCCTTCGCGCCGACGGCAGCCACGAGGCCACGCCCGCTCGCGCGGGTGACACCCACAAGACCCCGCCCGCCACCGAAGCGGGCCACCTCGACCCCGACGGTCCCGGCATCCGCCCCGACGGGGTCCTCCTCACCGACCCCGACGGGCGGGATCAGCCCCTCGTGGCCGTCTACCGGGCGGACGCGCTGCGTCGTGAGCTGGCCGTGCTCGCCGCCGCGCACGGGGGACTCGGCGGGCTGCCGCTACGACGGCTGGTCGCCGCGCTCGATCTCACCCGTATCTCCGACCCCGTCGCGTCCTTCGACTGCGACACCTGGGACGACATCGCCGCCGCCAGAGCACGCATCAGGGAGCATGGGCACGTGCTGGATGAATGGATTTCCGCAGTCAAGGACGAGCTGGGCATCGAGCTGGACGTCGACACCGGCGTTCTGCTCGACCTGGCCCGCGACGCCGCGCACGGGGTGGCCAGGCCGGCCGCGCCGCTGACCACGTTCCTCGTCGGATACGCGGCCGCGCGGGCCGGCGGAGGACCGGAGGCGGTCGCCGAGGCCGCCCGCAAGGCCGTCGCGCTCGCGCTCCGCTGGGCCGACGAGGACACCCCCGACGCCGAACCGGACGCCGCCGACACCCCGTCGCCCGCCGCCACCCCAACCGCGCCCGCCGACGTCACCCCGACAGCCCCCGCCACCGAGCCGGACGCCGGATGACCGCCGCCCGCTCCACCCGGGACAGTCAGGACAGTCAGGACGCAGACGACTTCGACGTCGAGGAGGCGCTCGCCCTGGTCAAGGGGGCCGGCGCGCGAGCGCCCGGTGAGCCCGGCCGAGCGGACAGTGCCGCCCTCGGCCCCCAGGGAACCGACAGGACGGCGGGTCCCGCGCCCGAAGCGCAGGACAGCGGCAAGGGCGCGCACGCCCATCACCGGTCCACCCCGTGGCCGGAGGCCCGAGCCGTCGCCGAACGGGCCGCCCGCTCCCTGCCCCGCCGCACCCCCGTTTCGGTCCCCCTCGATGCCTCTCTCGGCCTCGTCCTCGCCGCCCCCCTGACCGCGCTCACGGACCTTCCCTCCTTCGACACCTCCGCCATGGACGGCTGGGCGGTGGCCGGACCCGGGCCTTGGGAAGTGCGCGAGGACGGCGTACTCGCCGGGCACGCGGAGCCGGAGCGGCTCAGCGACGGCGAGGCGGTCCGGATCGCCACCGGGGCACGGGTCCCGCGGGATGCGACCGCCGTCCTGCGCAGCGAGCACGGCCGCCTCGACGACAAGGGGCGGCTGCACGCCGGCGGCGCGCAAGCGCCCGGCTCCGCCCGCTCCCGGGGAATCCTGGCGATCGCGCACGGTCAGGACATCCGCCCGCGCGGCCAGGAGTGCCGCAGCGGCGACCAGTTGTTGCCGCTCGGAGTGCTGGTCACCCCCGCAGTGCTGGGCCTCGCGGCGGCGGCCGGGTACGACACGCTCGCCGTCCTCCCCCGCCCGCGCGCCGAAGTTCTCGTCCTGGGCGACGAGTTGCTCACCGGGGGACTGCCCCGGGAGGGGCTCATCCGGGACGCGCTCGGCCCCATGCTGCCGCCATGGCTGCGGGCGCTGGGCGCCGAGGTGGTCGCGGTACGCCGGCTCGGCGACGACGCCAAGGCACTGCACAAGGCGATCACCGGCTCCCGGGCCGACCTGATCGTCACCACCGGCGGCACCGCGGGCGGCCCCGTCGACCATGTCCACCCCACCCTGCGCCGGATCGGCGCCGAACTGCTGGTGGACGGCGTCAAGGTGCGGCCGGGGCACCCGATGCTACTGGCCCGCACCCGGGAGAACCAGCACCTCGTCGGCCTGCCCGGCAACCCCCTCGCCGCCGTCTCCGGACTGCTCACGCTCGCTGAGCCGCTGCTGCGCACGCTGGCCGGGCGGGCGGCCCCGGAGCCGTACACACTGCCGCTCAAGGAAGCCGTGCAGGGGCACCCGTACGACACCCGGATCGTCCCCGTCTCGCTGCGCGGCGACCGCGCCGCGCCACTGCACTACAACGGCCCGGCGATGCTGCGGGGCATCGCCGCCTCCGATGCGCTCGCGGTCGTACCGCCGGGCGGTGCGCGGGCCGGCCAGGAGCTGGAACTCCTCGATCTGCCGTGGGCGACCGCGGGGATCGACGCGTGCTTCGCCTGAGCCGGTCGCGGGCGGCAGCGGCCTGAATCCGAGCGGGGAGTGTTTCACGTGAAACCTCCGGGCCATGATGCGATCGCCCGCCAATCGGACGAACATCTCGTGGTGAGGGTGGCCTGCGGGACGCACCGAGGAGGCGTCCAGCAGGTCCGGCGGGCAGGACCTGTCGGGCAGAAGCGGATCAGGATGGACGCCGACCTGTTCCAGCGCGTGTGGCGGGGCGTCGGCGATCCGAGCGCCGAGCGCCGAGCGCCGGCAGCCGGTAGTGAGGTCGCTCCGGCAGCGAGGTCCGGCAGTGAGGTCGCTCCGGCAGTGAGGTCGCTCCGGCAAGAGCGGCGCACGCGGTGACTGCGCGAGCACAACGGCGAGCCGATGGCGTACTCCGCTCGGATCACGGGGCGTTGAGAACTCCACGATCTCGGAAACCGTGGCCGTCACGTCCCAGGAGGCATCGCCGAGTCGGCGGATCGCCATGAACCGGGCGTCACGCGACTAGGCCCAAGTCTTGGGTGCCCGTCCCTCGCCGACGCGCATCTCAACTCAACTCCCTTACGCAACAACACAGTTGATAGATGGCCGCGATGAAATACCCGCGGAATCAACGGAAATACCCGCCAGTCACCAGTATCCAAAACCAGACACACCCCCCGGAAGCCGCTTTAGCGGCTGTCTCGCCATTTTCGAAACCCTCGCAATATTACGTTTCCATAACGCTGCCTACACACTTTGTTCACACTCTTTTCATCATGCTCACACCGCCTTTACTCTGATCTTGGTCGCCGTGATGGGGGTCACTCCCTGGGGAGGTGCGCGGCATGCGAAGAGTGTGGGAGTCAATGAAAATGGCCTGGCCAGACGGTACTTGAGTCATCGCCCAGCAGCTCGGCAGCTCGGCAACCAGCGGCAGTGGGCGACCCTCACGGCTGGTCGGCGCCGATCCGAATCTGTGTGCATCCCGTGAAGAGCGGGAGCGGCGGAGCGTCCCGGGAGTCACCGTTCGGCCCAGGTACAGCCCGTTCCGTCGGCTCCACCCTTCCAGCGCCCCACCGGGGTGAGGGATTCCCGTGGAAACCACTGTCTTCTCCCTGACTGGCGCAGGGGAATTCACCAGCCCCTGGGTGAATTCCCCTGCGCCGCCCAGCGGCGCGACGCCGTAATGCCCGCAAGTCCCGCAAGACCGAAATCGTTTGCAGGAGAAAAACCGTGGAGCTGGCAGTACGTGAGGTGGCGACGTCGTCTCCCGACGAGATGCCGACCGCCCAGGAGTCGCCCAGGCGTCGGCATTGGGCGCGCCGAGTCCTCTCGGCCTTCATGAGCCTCGTGGTCCTCCTGCTCGCGGCCGGTTTCACGGTGGCGGCGATCGCGGTCAAGTCCGGTAACTGGCAGGCCAGTTCGGTCCTGAGCGGCAGCATGGAGCCGAAGCTCCCGACCGGAAGCATCGTCATCGCCCAACGGGAACCCGTGAAGACGCTGAAGGTCGGCGACGTCGTCATCTTCCATCGCCCGGACGAGCCGGAACGCCAGGTCGTCCACCGGATCGTGAAGATGACGCCCTCCAAGGAGGGCCCGATCCTCGAAACCCAGGGCGACGCCAACGAGAGCGAGGACCCCTGGCGGGTCCGCCCCGAAGGCCACACCGCCTGGATCGTCCGTCACGACGTGCCCTACGTCGGCTACGTCGCCACGTCGATCCACACCGAAACCGGCTTCAAGGTGCTGCTCGGCGCAGCCGCAGTGCTGATCCTCGGCGGCGTCGTCGTCCTGCTGTGGCGCCCGAAGAAGCCGGCCTCAGAGACCACCACCTCATAGGGGCAACGGGACTCCTTCCCGTGACACGAAGCCGGGCGGCCCCAGCCAGTGGGCTGCCGGGGGGAGCCGTGTCCTGCCCGGGCGCAAGCCCGAACGTTCACCCATTACGCAGAAAGGCCCACAGCAGTGGCCATCTCCGCCAAGAAGAAGCTCGTCGCGGGTGCCGCGATCGCAGTCGGCAGCCTCGCCCTGATCGGCGCGGGCTCCGGTGCTTCCTTCACCGACACCGTCACCGCTCAGACGAACGTGCGCTCCGGCCACGCCGACCTGAACATCGTCAAGACCGACGGTGCCACCGCGACCTACGACGGTGCCTCCCACCAGACCTACACGTGGGCGTCGGCCGCCTGGAACATCGTGGACGGCAACTACGCCGTTCTCAACGGCGAGAAGCTGCTGGCTTCCTCCACCAGCCGTCTGGTCACCGAGTTCACCGTCGAGAACGACGGCACCGCCGGTGCCGGCGTCTCCTTCGAGATCGTGAAGAGCGGCGACCTCAAGGACAAGCTGGACATCCAGGTGGAGCGCGTCGACAGCACCACCGACAAGGACTGGCTGAACAAGGGCGCCACCGCCAAGTACAGGGTCGCGATCAACGTCAAGAACCTCGACAACAGCTCCCAGAACCTGACCGGTTCGGTCGCCGTCAAGGTCACAGCCACCTCTTGATCCACCGTTGCGTGAGCGGGCCGGGTTTCCGACCGCATCCACCGGCCGGAAACCCCGGTCCGCTCCGCGCACGCCACGGTCCGGTGACCTCCGCCGCACCGCAGGAATGCCCTCCTGCGGCGGGTTCAGGCGCCGCGGCCACCTTACGTGGGGCACCGGGCCGAGTCAGGCGGCCCGATGCCCCCGCGTGTCCAGAACAGCACTCGCGAAAGGCACAACAACATGGCCATCTCCAACAAGAAGAAGGCGATCGCCGCCGCGGCGATCCTCGCCGGCAGCCTCGGCCTGGTCAGCATGGGCAGCAGCGCCGTGTTCACCGACACCGTGACCGGTCAGGCGTCCGTCAAGGCGGGCACCGCCAAGCTCCGGATCCAGGCCGACGGCTGGACCGTCACCGGCAATCACACCGCCACCCTCAACCATGTGGAATTCCTCGACTCGTCGACGAAGACCATCACCACCTCGATCATCAACGTCTTCAACGACGGTGACGTCAACCTCGACGTCACCCCCAAGGTGCAGACCGGCGGCGACGACCTCGGCCTGCAGGTCAGCTACGAGCGCGTCGGTGGCACGGGCGACGGCCGTCCGGACCTGGCCGCGGGCAACTACGTCCAGTACGTCGTGACGATCAAGGCCAACAACCTCGGCAACGAGGTCTCCGGCAAGACGGAGAACATCACCTTCAGCGTCAGCGGCACCGCCTGATCCTTGCCGGTCACGGCGGGAACTTGAACGACGCACCCACAGCTCACCCGGCCTGACCTGGATTTTTGCCAGGTCAGGCCGGGTGGGCCGAGGTGTTTTCACCACCGCTCGCACCCGGGCGTCCAGGTACGGCCGTCCGCCTGACGGCCGTACCGCCCGGAACACGAGACACACCCGGCTCTATCAGAAGGGCTCTACCCCCATGGCCATCTCCGACCGGAGAAAGATCGTGGCGGCGCTCACGCTCGCCGCGGGCGGCTTTGGCCTCATCGGCGTGAGCAGCGGTGCCACGTTCACCGACACCGTGACGGGCTCCTTCGCGGTCAAGGCGATCTTCTCTCCCACCCCGACGGCCACGAGCACGGCAACGGACACGCCGACGCCCACGCCGTCGGTATCCACGAGTTCGACCGCCACGGCGACGGCCACCACTACGGCGACCGCGACCGCGACCGCGACCGCCAGTTCCACGCCTTCGAAGGTCGGCAAGCTCACCGTGGACGTCACGGCCTCCGACTGGAACAAGAGCGACGGCGGCAACTTCGCCTACACCTACAAGAGGTCCTTCACGCTCAACAGCTCCGGCTTCACACCGCTCTCACAGGTCACGGCCACCAACTCCGGTGACGTCGACCTGGTTGTGACGGCCGGGGCAACGCTGCCCGCCACACTCACCGCGGCGGGTGTGACGGCAGTGGTCGTACGGACCGACAACGGCCCGGCCACGCTGAAGGCCGGTGCCAACAACAAGGCCGTCTACGAGGTCCGGCTCATGGGTCCGAAGAACTACGACGTCGCCATGCCGGACGCGAAGAAGATCACCCTCAGCTTCACCTACGCCGCCGCCTGACCCGGGCCCGGTGCGACGAGACGGTCGGCCGACGGGTCCCCGTCGGCCGACCGCCTGCCACGGAAAATGGGCAACGCCTCTCAGGAGTAGCGTCCCTCCCATGTACGCGATCACGATTCCCGAACCTGGTGGGCCCGAGGCGCTGGTGTGGGCCGAGGTCCCCGATCCGGTGCCGGCCGAGGGCGAGGTGCTGGTCGAGGTGGTGGCCAGCGCCGTCAACCGTGCCGATCTGCTGCAGCGGCAGGGCCTGTACAACCCGCCGCCCGGGGCGTCCCCGTATCCCGGACTCGAATGCTCGGGGCGCATCGCCGCGGTCGGCACGGGTGTCCTCGACTGGACGGTCGGCGACGAGGTGTGCGCGTTGCTCTCGGGCGGCGGATACGCCCAGAAGGTCGCCGTCCCGGCCGGGCAGCTGCTGCCAGTGCCGGCGGGCCTGGACGTTCAGCAGGCGGCGGCGCTGCCCGAGGTGACCTGCACCGTCTGGTCGAACGTCTTCATGGTCGCCCACCTGCGCCCCGGCGAGACCCTGCTCGTGCACGGCGGCTCCAGCGGCATCGGCACCATGGCGATCCAGCTGGCGAAGGCCGTCGGCGCGAAGGTCGCGGTCACTGCGGGTACCAAGGAGAAGCTCGACTTCTGCGCGGAGCTGGGCGCGGACATCCTGATCAACTACCGCGAGCAGGACTTCGTCGAGGAGATCAAGCGGGCCACCGGCGGGGCGGGTGCCGACGTCATCCTCGACAACATGGGCGCCAAGTACCTCGACCCGAACGTGCGCGCCCTCGCCGTGAACGGACGGCTGGCCATCATCGGCATGCAGGGCGGCATCAAGGCGGAGCTGAACATCGCCGCCCTCCTGAACAAGCGCGCCGCCGTCAGCGCGACCTCGCTGCGCGCCCGGCCGCTGAGCGAGAAGGCGGCGATCGTGGCGGCGGTACGCGAGCACGTATGGCCGCTGATCGACTCCGGCCATGTCCGTCCGGTCATCGACCGCGAGCTGCCGATGAGCGACGCGGCGGGGGCGCACCGGGTGCTGGAGGAGAGCAGCCACATCGGAAAGGTGCTGCTGGTCGCTCCCTAGTGGCGGCCCCGCTTCCGGCGTGCGTGGTGGAAGCACCGACCCCGGCTTCCGGGGACGCGCTGTGGCCGCCCAGAGCCGGTTCCGTGCTCTCCGATTCCGTGCTCTCCGATTCCTTGCCCTCGGGTGTCGTGCGCCCGGGTGTCGTGCGCACGCAAGAAAAAGGCGACGAGGCGTGCCGCCCCTTCCGTGCGGTGCGCCTCAGCCGCGTCGTGCGCGCAGGGCCAGGAAGGCCAGCCCCAGGCCCAGGCCGATGAGGATCAGGCCGCTGCCCAGCGGCAGGATCGCCAGGGCCGGGTCGGGCGTGGAGCCGGGGCCCACGACGCTCTGCTGGACGGGGACCGCGTTGTCGTGCGAGGGCTCGGGGGCCACGCTCGGCTCCGTGAGCCCGGTGTCGGCGGCGGGGGCCGTGTCCTGGAGGTCCGGGGTGTCCGTGCTGTCCTGGCCGTCTGGGGTATCCGGCTCCGTGCGGCCGGGCCGCACGCGTCCCTCGCCCGCGAAGCTGCCCGCACGGGAGGGGTCCGCCGTGGGAGTAGGCCGTGCGGGATCGGAGGCGGCGGGGCCGGCCGCCTCCGAGGCTGCGGTTCCGTCGGCGGACGAAGAGGGTACGGCGGTGGACGTGGCGGTTCCTCGGGCGGACGGCGCCGGGGTGGTGGTGGACGTGGCGGTTTCTCCGGCGGACGGCGCCGGGGCGGCGGTGGAGGCGGCGGTTCCTCCGGCGGACGGGACCGGCACGGTGGTGGACGTGGCGGTTCCCCCGGGGGACGGAACCGGGGCGGCGGCGGACGAGTGGGCCCCGGAGCTTGCGGCGGACGCGAGGGCCCCGGAACCGGCGGCGTACGAGGGGGCCCCGGAGCTTGCGGGGGCGGCGTTCGAGAGGGGGCCGGCGCCGTTCAGCAGGGCGGCCGCCAGCAGTCCGGCCGTGGGCAGGGTGCGGAGCCATGGAGTCACGTCGGTGACCCCCTCCCGGTACGGTTCGCCAAGACGGGTGCCGTGATCGACGAATCAAGCCTCACATGACGCCGTGATCCCGGCATCTCGACAGAAAGTGACCCCATTCGCGCACTTCAGGGGCCGTGCAGCCCCGTCCTCTCGCGAACTGCGCCGTCGTACGCGGTGGATCACCGTGTACGGGGGGCACCACCGTGATGGAGTACGTGGGTGCGAGAGAATGGCGGCATGGAGATGCCGAGGAACGAACGGTCGCCGGAGAACCCTCAGATCCTGGTTGTCGGCCAGGACGGAATGGCTCTCGGCGGCACCGGGGACGAGGACTCCCGCGAGATCCCGGTGACGGAGATGGTGGAACAGCCCGCCAAGGTGATGCGCATCGGCAGCATGATCAAGCAGCTGCTGGAGGAGGTGCGCGCCGCACCTCTGGACGAGGCCAGCCGGGTCCGGCTCAAGGAGATCCACGCGAGTTCCGTCAAGGAGCTGGAGGACGGTCTGGCCCCCGAGCTCGTGGAGGAACTGGAGCGGCTCTCCCTGCCCTTCACGGACGAGCAGACGCCCAGCGACGCGGAACTGCGGATCGCGCAGGCTCAGTTGGTGGGCTGGCTCGAGGGACTCTTCCACGGGATCCAGACGACCCTGTTCGCCCAGCAGATGGCGGCCAGGGCGCAGCTGGAGCAGATGCGCCGTGCCCTTCCGCCGGGTGTCGGCGGTCTGGAGGGCGACGAGGACCCGCGTGCGGGAGGCCGCTCGGGCGGACCGTACCTGTAACCACAGGTCACCGAGCCACCGCGGCGAACAAGGTCACCCCAGAGATCCGAGGTCACCCCGACCGAAACGGGCCCGGCACCGAAGTGCCGGGCCCGTTCCCGAATCCACTTCCCGAATCCACTTCCCGAATCCACTTCCCGAATCCACTTCCCGGATCCACTGCCGAAGCGCGCTCGGACCGCTCGGACCGCCCAGCCCGCCCAGCCCGCCCGGACCGCTCCGAGCGATCAGGGACGCGTCAGGAAGGGTCGCCCGACGACACCTTGAGCTCGATCTCGGGCATGTTCTTGGGGTCGACGTCGTCGCCGGCGGAGGGGAACTGGTCCATGACCGTGTCCTCGCCGTACGTGTTCTCGTCGACACGCGTGATCTTCATCTGCCAACCGGCGGCCTGGAAGCAGGACTTCACCGAGGTGAGGTTCTTGAAGTGGAAGTCCGGTACCTGGATCTTGTTCGGGTCGTCGTACGACTCCTGCGGATCCGTGCACTTCTCGGTGTCGATCGTCTTCGACGTGTCCGGACCCTTGTGCCCCTCGACCACGGTGGGCGACTTGCTGGCGGTGTTGCCGCCGCCGCCCTTGTTGTCGTCGCCGCTCCCGCCGTTCATGGCGAGCGCCGTGATCAGGCCGCCGATCGCGATGAGCGCGACCACGACGGCACCGATCACGACCGCCTTGCTGCTCCTGCCGCCGCCCGGGCCGCCGGGAGCGGACTGGGGCGTGAGGTTGTACGGCGGCGGGGTCGACGTGCCGTGCTGCGGGGAGTACGCGGCGGTCGGCGGAGTCGGGTAGCCGCCCTGCTGCGGGTAGCCGTACGCGGGGGCGGGGGTCGGTGTGCCGTACGGGCCCGGCTGGTAGGGCGTCTGCACGGGGCCGGGTGCCGGGGTGCCCTGGTCGACCGGCGGGAAGACGGCGGAGCCGACGCCCGAGCCGCTCGGCGTCTGGGCGCCCGGCACGATGTTCGGCGCGGCGGGCTGGAACGACTGGGCGACCCGCAGGCACTCGTCCCGCATGATCTCGGCGCTGGGGAAGCGCTCGTTCGGGTTCTTCTTCAGCGCGCGGGCGATCAGCGCGTCCACCGCCGGGGGCAGCGAGCGGTTGACCGAGGAGGGCGCGACCGGCTCCTCCTGGACGTGCGCGTAGGCGATGGCCAACGGGGAGTCCGCCTCGAACGGCAGCCGCCCGGTGACCAGTTGGAACAGCATGATGCCGACCGAGTACAGGTCGGACCGGGCGTCGACGCCCCGGCCGAGGGCCTGCTCGGGGGAGAGGTACTGCGGAGTGCCGACGACCATGCCGGTCTGCGTCATGGAGGTGACGCCGGACTGCATGGCGCGGGCGATGCCGAAGTCCATGACCTTGACGACGTTGCGCTTGGTCATCATCACGTTGCCCGGCTTGATGTCCCGGTGGACCAGGCCCATCTCGTGGCTGATCTCCAGGGCGGCAAGCACATCCGCGGTGATCTTCAGGGCCTTGTCGGCGGGCATCGCGCCGTACTGCTGGATGTCCGCGTCGAGGACCGAGCCGAGCGGCTTGCCCTCGATGTACTCCATGACGATGTACGGCGTCGTCATGCCGTTGAGGTCGTCCTCGCCGGTGTCGAAGACCGAGACGATGTTCGTGTGCGTGAGCTTGGCCACCGACTGGGCCTCGCGGCGGAAGCGCTCGCGGAAGGCCTGCTCGCGGCCGAGTTCGGTGTGCAGCGTCTTGATCGCGACCTGGCGGTCGAGCACCGAGTCGTAGGCGAGATGCACCGAGGCCATACCGCCCTCGCCGAGCAGATCGCGCAGCTGGTAGCGGCCGCCGGCGACCGCGCGCCCCGCGTACCGGCCCTGTGCGCCGTCCTGGCTCATGTTCTGCGTCCCCCGAGGCATCGGTGATCGATTGGCTTATTCCGGGCCAAGTCTGCCCGAGGGCACGGACACGTCAAGCTCGGTGCCCGTTCCGTGACCGTCTGAGAAAGAAGCGTCGCGGAAGCGTTACAGGTGGCGTACGGCCGGTACACGGAATTGGCACACACGGACCTTCGACGGGTCGGACGGCCGGTCCATCTCACGTCCATCTCGGACCGGCGCCATGCGCGGAGCCTGTAGCGTGGCCCGACGGAGACCGTAACAACCACCGCGCAGACCGCGGGCAGAAACGACGGCGAGGACTGATGGCACAGCAGCAGCGCGCTCAGGGCCCGTCCGACCCCGAGGCGACTGGCGGCGGTATGTCAGATGCGCCGGAGATGTGGGGTAACGGCGGGCTGGTCGGCGACGGCCGGTATCGGCTGACGCACAGACTCGGCCGGGGCGGTATGGCCGAGGTGTTCGCCGCCGAGGACGTGCGCCTGGGGCGGACCGTGGCGGTCAAGCTGCTCCGTTCCGACCTGGCCGAGGACCCCGTGTCCAAGGCGCGCTTCACACGCGAGGCACAGTCGGTCGCGGGGCTCAACCACCACGCGGTCGTCGCCGTGTACGACTCGGGCGAGGACGTGGTCGGGCACGGTGTCGTCCCGTACATCGTGATGGAGATCGTCGAGGGTCACACGATCCGCGATCTGCTGATCAACGCCGAGGCCCCCGGGCCCGAGCAGGCGCTGATCATCGTCTCCGGTGTGCTGGAGGCGCTCGCCTACTCGCACCAGCACGGCATCGTGCACCGTGACATCAAGCCGGCGAACGTGATCATCACGGAGACCGGCGCGGTCAAGGTGATGGACTTCGGTATCGCGCGCGCCCTGCACGGCGCGCAGTCGACGATGACCCAGACCGGCATGGTCATGGGCACCCCGCAGTACCTCTCCCCGGAGCAGGCGCTCGGCAAGGCCGTCGACCACCGTTCCGACCTGTACGCGACCGGCTGTCTGCTCTACGAACTCCTCGCGCTGCGGCCTCCGTTCACCGGAGAGACGCCGCTGTCGGTGGTCTACCAGCACGTCCAGGACATCCCGGTGCCTCCGTCGGAGGTCGCGGCCGGGGCGCCTCCGGAGCTCGACGGCCTGGTCATGCGCGCCCTCGCGAAGGACCCGGACGACCGGTTCCAGACCGCCGAGGAGATGCGCGGCCTCGTCCAGTACGCGCTGCAGATGCTGTACGACCAGGGCAGTCACACCGGCACCTGGAACACCGGTCCGGTCACCCTGCACGAGGGGCTGCACACCCCGGCGTCCGGTTTCGCCGGTACGGCCGCGCTGCCGCACCCCGGTGACTCCGGAACCACGCAGATCCCGGCGCCGCTCATCCCGCCCTACCGGGGCGGCGGTGACGACGGCGGCTTCGAGGGCCACGGCAACCGGGGCGGAGGCGGCGGCAAGCTGTGGATCCTCGCGCTCTTCGCACTGATCGCTATCGCCGGAGGTGTCGGGCTCGCGCTCCACAACATGGGCAACGGCACAGGTTCGGGGACCGGCACCACGCATTCGCCGACCGCCACGCACTCCAAAAAGAGCGACGACTCCACCGAGCAGCCCACCGACGCGGCCACGGACCAGTCAACGGACGGCACCTCGGACGACTCGACCAACACCGGCGACGGCACGGACTACACCCCGTCGTACGAGCCGACCCGGAGCGTCACCAGCCAGCCGCCGTCGTACGAGCCGACCGACCAGCCGACGAAGACGAAGCCGACCACGGCCGCCCCGACGGACGAACCGACCACGCCGACGTCGGAGCCGACGTCCAGCGATCCGGCGGGCGGCGGCACCGAGTCTCCCGCCGCGGGAGACGTGGGCTGACCCGATTCGGCAGGGTCCGAACGGATCCGAAGAGCACACCTTCCACGCGCGCGGGGGCCCACAACGGGCTTCACGCGCGCGTGGCGTTGGGGCGTCCGGTGCGTCACGGGCCGTGCCGGCGCCGCCCGGTGGTCGATGTCAATACTGCGCGGTGTCAGTGGTGTTCGGTGCCAGTGGTGTTCGGCGTCAGTGGTGCTGCTGTTCCGCCTGGATGCGCGCCACATAGGCCGCCGCCTGCGACCGGCGTTGCATTCCCAGTTTGGAGAGCAGGCTCGACACGTAATTCTTGATCGTCTTTTCGGCGAGGTGCAGTCGCTCTCCGATCAGGCGATTGGTGAGCCCCTCGCCGATCAGGTCGAGGATCTTGCGCTCCTGGTCGGTGAGGCGGGTGAGCCGGTCGTCGCCCCCGGGGCCGCCGCCCTCCCGTAGCCGCTCCAGGACACGCGCGGTGGCCACCGGGTCGAGCAGGGACTTTCCGGCCGCGACGTCCCGTACGGCCGCGAGCAGCTCATTGCCGCGGATGGCTTTGAGGACATAGCCCGAAGCGCCCGCCATGATCGCGTCGAACAGGGCCTCGTCGTCGACGTACGAGGTCAGCATCAGGCACTTGATGTCCTCGTCCGCGGAGCGGATCTCGCGGCAGACCTCCACGCCGCTGCCGTCCGGGAGGCGTACGTCCAGGATGGCCACGTCCGGGCGGGTGGCCGGGATCCGGACCAGTGCGTCGGCCGCCGTACCGGCCTCCCCGACCACTTCGATGTCGTCCTCGACCGAGAGCAGTTCGTGGACTCCGCGGCGGACCACTTCGTGGTCATCGAGCAGGAATACGGTGATTTTCCCGATTTCACGCACGCTGTCAGTGTCACACATGATCATGCGCATTGCTCCAGGTGAACTCTTCCCGAGTCCGGGGTGGCCGGGATAACGTGCCGGTGTTCCGGCCCCCTGCAAGGCTGTGACCAGTGCTGTGACCAGCGAGTGTTCCCGATCTGCTCGATCTAGTAGGAAATCCACGTATCCAAGTACTTGGATTTCCTAGCAAAATCGCAGGTCAGGAGGGGTTTCACAGAATTGTGAAGCACTGGGTAACGTGACTGTTGCAGGGCGCTCGCCGGGGCACCTGTCACGCCTGTTCCCGGCCGAGTGGCACCCACCCCGTGCACGGGTGCCGGAACAGGCGAGCCGCTCCCCCGAGCTCAAACCGCGAGCGAGGGGGACCCCAGCCTTCCGGCAACCCCGGGGGCCGGACCGACGGAGGAGCACACGTGACCGTGGAGAGCACTGCCGCGCGCAAGCCGCGACGCAGCGCCGGTACGAAGAGCGCAGCGAGCGCCAGTACGACCGGTACCAAGACCGCCGCGAGCAGGAGCGCCGGCGCGGCCGCCAAGAAGTCGCCCGGGGCGATGGGCGGCGAGCCGGAGCTCGTTCAGCTGCTGACCCCGGAAGGCAAGCGGGTCAAGGACGCCACGTACGACCCGTACGTCGCCGACATCACCCCCGAGGAGCTGCGCGGCCTGTACCGGGACATGGTCCTGAGCCGCCGCTTCGACGCGGAGGCCACCTCCCTGCAGCGCCAGGGCGAGCTGGGCCTGTGGGCCTCGATGCTCGGCCAGGAGGCCGCGCAGATCGGCTCGGGCCGGGCCACCCGCGACGACGACTACGTCTTCCCGACCTACCGCGAGCACGGCGTCGCCTGGTGCCGCGGGGTCGACCCGACCAACCTGCTCGGCATGTTCCGGGGTGTGAACAACGGCGGCTGGGACCCGAACGGCAACAACTTCCACCTGTACACGATCGTCATCGGCTCGCAGACGCTGCACGCCACCGGCTATGCCATGGGCATCGCCAAGGACGGCGCCGACTCGGCCGTGATCGCGTACTTCGGTGACGGCGCCTCCAGCCAGGGCGACGTCCTGGAAGCCTTCAACTTCGGGGCGGTCTACAACGCTCCCGTGGTGTTCTTCTGCCAGAACAACCAGTGGGCGATCTCCGAGCCGACCGAGCGCCAGATGCGCGTGCCGCTCTACCAGCGCGCGCAGGGCTTCGGCTTCCCCGGCGTGCGCGTGGACGGCAACGACGTGCTCGCCAGCCTCGCGGTGACCCGCTGGGCGCTGGAGCGGGCCCGTAACGGCGAGGGCCCCACCCTGGTGGAGGCGTACACCTACCGCATGGGCGCGCACACCACCTCCGACGACCCGACCAAGTACCGGGCCGACGAGGAGCGCGAGGCGTGGGAGGCGAAGGACCCGATCCTGCGCCTGCGCGCCTACCTGGAGGCCGCGAAGTACGCCGACGAAACGTTCTTCGCGGAACTCGAGACCGAGAGCGAAGCGTTGGGCAAGCGGGTGCGTGAAGTCGTACGGGCCATGCCTGACCCGGACAAATTCGCCATCTTCGAGAACGTGTACGCGGACGGGCACGCGCTCGTCGACGAGGAGCGCGCCCAGTTCGCCGCCTACCAGGCGTCGTTCGCGGACGCAGGGGAGGGCAAGTAGCCATGGCGACGGAAAAGATGGCGCTGGCCAAGGCGATCAACGAATCGCTGCGGACGGCTCTCGACGCCGACCCCAAGGTCCTCATCATGGGCGAGGACGTCGGCAAGCTCGGCGGTGTCTTCCGGGTCACCGACGGGCTCCAGAAGGACTTCGGCGAGGAGCGGGTCATCGATACCCCGCTCGCCGAGTCGGGCATCGTCGGCACCGCGATCGGCCTGGCCCTGCGTGGCTACCGCCCCGTCGTGGAGATCCAGTTCGACGGATTCGTCTTCCCGGCGTACGACCAGATCGTCACCCAGCTCGCGAAGATGCACGCGCGGGCGCTGGGCAAGATCAAGCTCCCGGTCGTCATCCGCATCCCGTACGGCGGCGGCATCGGCGCCGTCGAGCACCACTCGGAGTCCCCCGAGGCGCTCTTCGCGCACGTGGCGGGCCTGAAAGTGGTCTCCCCGTCGAACGCCGGCGACGCCTACTGGATGATGCAGCAGGCCATCCAGAGCGACGACCCGGTGATCTTCTTCGAGCCCAAGCGGCGCTACTGGGACAAGGCCGAGGTCAACAAGGACGCCATCCCCGGTCCGCTGCACAAGGCGCGGGTGGCGCGCGAGGGCAGCGACCTCACCCTGGTCGCGTACGGCCCGATGGTGAAGGTCTGCCTGGAGGCCGCCGCGGCCGCCCAGGAGGAGGGCAAGTCGATCGAGGTCCTGGACCTGCGCTCGATGTCGCCGATCGACTTCGACTCCATCCAGGCCTCGGTCGAGAAGACCCGCCGCCTGGTCGTGGTGCACGAGGCCCCGGTGTTCCTCGGGACGGGCGCGGAGATCGCGGCCCGTATCACCGAGCGGTGCTTCTACCACCTGGAGGCGCCCGTCCTGCGGGTCGGCGGCTATCACGCCCCGTATCCGCCGGCCCGCCTGGAGGACGAGTACCTTCCGGGCCTGGACCGCGTGCTCGACGCCGTCGACCGCTCGCTGGCGTACTGAGGAGAGAGTCGTGACGACGATGACTGAGAACGCGTCGGGACTCCGCGAGTTCAAGATGCCCGACGTGGGCGAGGGACTCACCGAGGCGGAGATCCTCAAGTGGTACGTCCAGCCCGGTGACACGGTCACCGACGGCCAGGTGGTCTGCGAGGTCGAGACCGCCAAGGCCGCGGTCGAACTGCCGATCCCGTTCACCGGTGTGGTGGCCGCGCTCCACTTCCCCGAGGGCACGACGGTGGACGTCGGCCAGGTGATCATCGCGGTGGACGTGTCCGGTGGCACGGCGCCCGCGCAGGCGGCCCCGGCCGCCGGGCAGGCACCTGCCGCACCTGCCGCACCTGCCGCTCCTGCCGCTCCTGCCGCTCCGGTGGCGGAGGCGGCTCCCGCCGAGGAGGCCAAGCCCGAGGGCCGCACGCCGGTCCTCGTCGGGTACGGCGTGGCGGAGTCCTCCACCAAGCGGCGCCCCCGCAAGGGCGCCGAGGTCCCGGCCCAGCAGAGCGAGACGCTCTACGCGGCCACCGCCATCCAGGGCGAGCTCAACGGCCACGGTCCCGCGGGCGGGCAGCGGCCCCTCGCCAAGCCCCCGGTCCGCAAGCTCGCCAAGGACCTCGGGGTCGACCTGGCGACGGTCACCCCGTCGGGCCCCGACGGCATCATCACGCGGGAGGACGTGCACGCGGCGGCGGCCCCGGCGCAGGCACCCGCTCCCGCTCCGGTCGCCGTCCCGGCCCCGGCTCCGCAGGCCCCGGCCTCCGTCCAGCCGCAGGTCCCGGCCCCGGCCGCGTCGTACGACGGCGCGCGGGAGACCCGGATCCCGGTCAAGGGTGTCCGCAAGGCGATCGCCACCGCGATGGTGGGCTCGGCGTTCACCGCGCCGCACGTCACCGAGTTCGTGACGCTCGACGTGACGCGCACGATGCGCCTGGTCGAGGAACTCAAGCAGGACAAGGACATGCAGGGGCTGCGGGTCAATCCGCTGCTGCTGGTCGCCAAGGCACTGCTGGTCGCGATCAAGCGCAACCCGGCCGTCAACGCGTCCTGGGACGAGGCCAACCAGGAGATCGTCCAGAAGCACTACGTGAATCTGGGCATCGCCGCCGCCACCCCCCGTGGCCTGATCGTGCCGAACATCAAGGACGCCCACACCAAGACCCTGCCGCAGCTGGCCGAGTCGCTGGGCGAACTGGTGGCCACGGCCCGCGAGGGCAAGACCTCGCCCGCCGCGATGCAGGGCGGCACGGTGACGATCACCAACGTCGGCGTCTTCGGCGTCGACACGGGCACGCCGATCCTGAACCCCGGCGAGTCCGCGATCCTCGCGGTGGGCGCGATCAAGCTCCAGCCCTGGGTCCACAAGGGCAAGGTCAAGCCCCGTCAGGTCACGACGCTGGCGCTCTCCTTCGACCACCGCCTGGTCGACGGCGAGCTCGGCTCCAGGGTCCTCGCCGACACCGCGGCCGTCCTGGAGCAGCCCAAGCGGCTGATCACCTGGGCGTGAGCCGACCGGCCGGAGGGACGCGAGTCCCGCCGGCCGCCCGGAAGTGATTCCGTATACGCCGAGGGCGCCTCTTCCCGTACGTAGGGGAAGAGGCGCCCTCGGCGTGGTCGAGCCGGGTTTCCGGTCGGCCCGCGACACGAGAGGGGCCCGCCGCGCACCGCCCGGCAGGCCCCTCTTTTTTGTTCGCACGTCTTACCGGGCGAACGCGTAGTTCATGAGCTTCGTGGCGTCCGACGTACGAGCGGTGATCGACGTGGAGGCGAGCACCGTGCCGATGACCGTCTTGCCGTTACGGGTCGCGGCGAAGACGAGGCAGTACTTCGCCTCGGGGCCCGAGCCGGTCTTGATGCCGATCGTGCCGCTGTAGCCGTTCAGCAGAGGCTTGTTGGTGTTCTCCCACGTGTAGTAGCGGTAGCCGCCACTCGCGGTCGTCACCTTCTGCTTGGTGCTGACGGTCTTGACGACCGTCTTGAACGTGGTGCTCTTCATGGCGCTGCTGGCGAGCTTCGTCAGGTCGCGCGGCGTCGAGTAGTTGTTGCCGTTGCCGATGCCGTCGAACGAGTCGAACTTGGAGTGCGTCATGCCGAGGCTGTGCGCGGTGGTGTTCATCTTGCCGATGAACGACTTCACGCGGGCGGCGCGCGTCGTGCCCGAGCCGAACTTGTCGGCGAGCGCGTAGGCGGCGTCGCAGCCGGACGGCAGCATCAGACCGTAGAGGAGCTGACGGACGGTGACCTTGTCACCGACGATCAGGTGGGCCGAGGAGGCGGTGTTGGCGACGATGTAGTCGCTGTACGCCTTCTGGACCGTGACCTTGGCGTCCAGGTTCAGGTTCGGCTGGGACAGCACCACCTTGGCCGTCAGGATCTTCGTGGTGGAGCCGGTGGACAGCGCGGTGTCCGCTGCCTTGGTGTAGAGGGTCGTGCCGGTGCCATTGTTCATGACGTAGCCGCCCTTGGCGGCGATCGTAGGCGTGGCGACCGCACCCGCGGGCGCGGCGCCGAAGGCTCCGGCTGCCAGCACGGCGCCGGTCGTGAGGGTCACAGCGGCGGCCCTGCGGAAACGCGTGCCCTTAATGCCGGTAATCAAAATGAACGCTCCGTATGCGCGAAATGCCCCTGGGAGAGCGGCACATGGAAGTGCCGTCTCACGTTCGGACTCGCGGGGCGGGTAAAGGGATGTACGGCGAACGAGTGGAATTCATGTGACCTGGGTTACACCTGGGGGCAGTTGGGGTCCGCATGCTGAAATGCCTCCGGGCATGCGTACGTGTTGTATCTATGATGTGCGCATGCCTTCAGCCCCACCCGCGCCGATGCGGCCTTCCGTGAAGCAGCCGCCCGCCGCCGACCGCGTCTACGCACACGTCAAACAGGGTGTCCTGGAGCGCCGTTACGAGGGCGGGTCCCTGCTCACCGAGGGCGAACTCGCCGACGCGGTGGGCGTCTCGCGCACCCCGGTCCGTGAGGCGCTGCTCCGGCTGGAAGCCGAAGGACTGATCAGGCTCTATCCGAAGAAGGGCGCGCTCGTCCTGCCGGTCTCCGCCCAGGAGATCGCGGACGTGGTCGAGACCCGCCAGCTCGTCGAGGAGCACGCCGCGCGCAAGGCCGTACCGGCGTCGCCGCAGCTCCTGGCCCGCCTCGAAGAACTGCTCGCCCAGCAGAAGGAGCAGGCCGCCGCCGGAGACCTGGCCGCCGCCGCCGTCACCGACCGCTGCTTCCACGCCGAGATCGTCCGCAGTGGTGGCAACGAGATCCTCTCCCGGCTCTACGACCAGCTCCGCGACCGGCAGTTGAGGATGGGAGTCGCCGTCATGCACGCGCACCCCGACCGGATCACCAAGACGCTCGTCGAGCACGAACAGATCCTCCAGGCCTTGCGCTCCGGCGACGCCGACGCAGTCGTCGGCCTCATCCACGGACACGTCAGCTGGTTCTCCAACCTGGCGCGGGGCGAGGTCCGATGAGCTCCTCGGCCACGCTGCCCGGCGATCCGCCCGGCGGCCGGCGCGCGATCGCCGTTTGGGGCATCGGCGTCTCGGTCTACTTCGTCGCGGTCATCTTCCGTACGTCACTGGGGGTGGCCGGACTCGACGCCGCGGACCGTTTCCACGTGGGCGCGTCCGCCCTGTCCACCTTCTCGATCCTCCAACTCCTCGTGTACGCGGGCATGCAGATACCGGTCGGGCTGCTGGTCGACCGGCTCGGCACCAAGAAGGTGCTGACCATCGGCGTGGTGCTGTTCACTGCGGGGCAACTGGGCTTCGCGTTCTCCGCGTCGTACGGCATGGCGCTCGCCTCGCGCGCCCTGCTGGGCTGCGGTGACGCGATGACGTTCATCAGCGTGCTGCGGCTCGGCACGCGGTGGTTCCCCGCCCGGCGCGGACCCCTCGTCGCGCAGTTCGCGGGCCTGGTCGGCATGGCGGGCAACCTCGTCTCGACGCTCGTGATCGCCCGGCTGCTGCACGGGATGGGCTGGACGGCCGCGTTCGCCGGCAGCGCCGGTGCCGGAGTGCTCGTCCTCGTCCTCCTGCTGCTGTTCCTGAAGGACCATCCCGAGGGGCATGAGCCGGAGCCGTTCCCGCACCGGGGCGCCGCGTACGTCCGCCGGCAGATCGCCGCGTCCTGGCGGGAACCCGGCACCCGGCTCGGTCTGTGGGTGCACTTCACCACGCAGTTCCCGGCGATGGTGTTCCTGCTGCTGTGGGGGATGCCGTTCCTCGTCCAGGCACAGGGTCTCTCGCGGGCCACGGCCGGTGAACTGCTGACGCTCGTCGTCCTGTCCAACATGGTCGTCGGGCTGGTGTACGGGCAGATCGTCGCCCGGCACCACACCGCGCGGCTGCCGCTGGCGCTGGGCACGGTCGCGGCGACGGCGCTCGTGTGGGCGGGGGTGCTGGTGTACCCCGGCGAACACGCGCCGATGTGGGTGCTGGTCGTGCTGTGCACCGTGCTCGGGGCCTGCGGGCCGGCCTCGATGCTCGGCTTCGACTTCGCGCGGCCTGCGAATCCGCCGGAACGTCAGGGGACCGCGTCCGGGATCACCAACATGGGTGGTTTCGTCGCCTCGATGACGACACTGCTGGCCATCGGCGTGCTGCTCGACGCCACCGACGACAACTACCGCATCGCCTTCGCCGCCGTGTTCGTGCTCCAGGCGGTCGGACTGAGCCAGATCTTCCGGCTGCGGAAGCAGGCGGCCCGCCGGGAGAGGGAGCGGCTGGTGGCCAGCCGGGTGGAAACGGTGCACGTACCGGCGTAGCCGCCGGGGGCATGCCGCCCGCTGCCACCGGCCCCCGTCGGCTGTCCCGACCCGGGCGTTCGCCTTCGGCCCGGACCCGCTCCACGAACGCCGGAGGGGCCGAGCCGCCCCTGCCGTCCGGGCGCGCCGGAAGGCCCTCGCCCGTCCGGCGACTGCCGAGAGACGCGTCGGCGTGACGCGGAAGGTCCCGGCCGACGGCGCCCCGGATTCGGGACGGCCCCGGACACGGGAGGGGACCGGGCTGTGTGGGACGGGGCCGCGCACAGGACAGGCCCCGTACACGGAAGGTCCTCGGACACGGGTACGGTCCCGGATCCTGGAAGGCACCCGGGGCGCCGGAAGCGAAACGTTCCCGGATACGGGAACGGTGGAGCGAGGTGGAGGGGCGGGGGACCGCCCCGCCCGGCCCCGTTACGGCGTGACGGTGAAATTGCGCAGGATTGCCGCCGTCAGCTCCGGGTCGCCCTCGGTCTTGATGCGGTCGGACACGGCGTCGGCGTGGACGCGGCCGCAGGCGAGCCGGACGAAGGTCTCCCAGTCGAGCGCGAGGCTCGCGGCGGGACCGAGGGAGGGCGAACCGTTTATCGATCCGCGTCCGTCGGCGTCGATGCGGACGGTACGGAGGAACTCGACCGGACCGTGCACGTCGAAGACGACCGCGGAGTTCGCCGGCGCCCCCGCGTCCTTGGCGACGACCTTCGGCAGCGCGGCCAGCAACTCGTCCCGCACGATCTGCGAACCGGGGGAGTCGAGGTTCCCCGGCCGGCCCAGCGTGTACCGCAGGTCCTGCTCGTGCACCCACACGTCGAACGCGCGGTTGCGCATCGCCTGTTCGAGGGTCACCTCGGTGCCGAGAGGACCGCGCACCTTGGCGTCGGGCTGCCGCGACTCGTTCCGCAGCTGCCGGTTGCGACGGATGACCGTGTACTCCAGCTCGGAGGTCATCTCCGGCGCCGTGTGGTGGCGGCGCACGTCGACCTGCATCTCCATGTACCGCTGGTGTTCGTTCGTCACGTGGTAGAGATCGCGGGGAAGCGTGTGGATCGGCCGGGGATCACCGAGCATCTCGCAGTCCAGCCCGATGACATGCGAGATGATGTCGCGGACCGACCAGCCGGGACACGGAGTCCGCCGGTTCCACTCGCCCTCCACAAGCGGCTGCACCAGCTCGGATATAGCTTCGATCGAGTGGGCCCAGGCGTCGGCGTAGGACTGAAGACTCGGATGCAGACTCACGGAACGGGACCCCTCGGGCGGTTGGACGCGGGCAGTGCACAGGCAGCGGGTGTCTTGGGACGCTAAGTTACGCTGCTGTGAGGCACCCCGGCAGTGCTTTCGTGTGACGATCGTAGGCCCGTATCGACGGCTCGAATGCCAGGACGGTGGTAGTGTGCGCGCCTCGCTCCTCCAGATCGACGTAAACGACGACGAATCGGTCGCAGCCCGCAGACGCCGTGTGGCAGATCTGGTACGTGATCAAGCCGGAGTCGATCTCGTCGTGCTCCCCGAGCTGTGGACCACCGGGGCCTTCGCCTACGAGGAGTTCGGAGCGCAGGCCGAACCGCTCGACGGGCCGACTCACGAGGCGATGAGCAAGGCGGCGAGCGACGCGGGCGTGTGGCTGCACGCGGGCTCGATCCCCGAGCGCGCCGCGTCCGAGGCCCGCTCTTCCTCCGCGTCCGCCTCCGCGTCCGCCTCCGAGGCACCCCTCTACAACACCTCCCTGGTCTACTCCCCCGCAGGCGAACTCGTCGCCGCCTACCGCAAGATCCACCGCTTCGGCTTCGACCAGGGCGAGGCCGTGCTGATGGGCGCGGGCACCGAACTGGTGACCGTGCGGCTGCCGGAGACCGTCCTCGGTGTGGCCACCTGCTACGACCTCCGGTTCCCCGAGCTCTTCCGCGGGCTCGTCGACGCGGGGGCGCAGACCTTCGTCCTCCCGGCCGGCTGGCCCGAGCGCCGCCGCTCCCACTGGACCCTGCTCGCACAGGCACGCGCCGTCGAGAACCAGGCGTACGTCCTCGCCTGCGGAACGGCCGGTACGCACGCGGGAGTTCCCCAGGCCGGTCACTCGATCGTGGTGGACCCGTGGGGCGAGGTCCTCGCCGAGGCGGGCTCGGACGAGGAGATCCTCACGGTGGACTTCGACCCGGCGAAGGTCGCGACGACGCGGGAACAGTTCCCGGCCCTGAAGGACCGCCTGTTGGGCCTGGAGACTCCCCGCCGCTGACGGGCGGCAGGGACCCGGCCCACCCGCGCGGCCGGACGTCCCCGCTGCCGGCCCCTGCCGCGCTGCCGGCCGCCTGCCGTCGACCGTCTGCTGTCGGCCGCCCCTGTCGGCCGCCGCTGTCAGTCGAGTCGCCGCTGTCAGTCGTCCCCCCGTTCCTTCTCCGCCAGATGGATCACGCACACCGCCACCGCGATCAGCAACGCCGGATCGGCGTCCTCCCGTACGACGTCGACGCCGTACGTGTCGCGGATGTGGAGCCATCGGCGGGAGATCTGGGCGAGGAGTTCGTTGTCGTAGTCGACGGCGAACTCACGGTCGAGGATCTTGCCGCTGACGTCGAGTTCGGTGCCGTCGACCAGGGACACCCGATAGTGATTGCGGAGCAGGGACAGACGTTTGCGCTTGATGGTCGCGAGCGGGTCGCCGTCCCGCTCGATGATCATCGTGTCGCGCAGCGCGAGCATCTTCTGGTGGATGTCGATCAGGACGCGTCCGCCGGTGTCCTTCAGCTCGAAGGTGTCCCGCAGCCGCATGGCCTTGCCGTCGACGAGGAAGACCTTGTTGCCGTGGTCGTCCTCGATCCAGTAGTCGTCACCGAAACCGAGCAGCCGGTCGCGTACGAGGTATCTCATGCCATCACCGGTTCCCCGGTGGGCGGTCCGAAACGCCGCCGGTAGGCCGACGGGCTGAGTCCGGTCGCCCGGCGCACCCGCTCGCGCAGGTTCGCGGCGGTCCCGAGCCCGCTCCGGTCCGCCACCACGTCGAGCCGGACCTCGCCGCGCTCGATGAGCCGGCAGGCCAGCGCCACCCGCTCCGCCGTCAGCCACGCCAGCGGTGTCGTGCCGAGCTGGGCGCGGAAGCGGCGGTGGAGCGTCGCCGGGCTGACCGCGGCGCGCGCCGCCAGGTCGCCGACCGTCAGCGGCTCACCGAGCCGCTCCTGTGCCCAGGCCAGCAGGGGTGCCAGCGACTCGTCCGTCACGTCGGGCAGCGGGCGCTGTACGAACTGGCGCTGGCCCCCGTCCCGGTGCGCGGCGAAGACCAGCCGGCGCGACACCGCGTTGGCGATCTCCGCGCCGTGGTCCCGCCGTACGAGGTGCAGCCCGAGATCGAGCGCGGCCGCGCTGCCCGCCGCCGTCAGCACGTCCCCCTCGTCCACGAAGAGCACGTCCGGATCCAGCAGCACCTTCGGATGGATCTCCCGGAAGAGGTTCGTCCACCGCCAGTGGGTGGTGGCCCGCCGCCCGTCGAGCAGTCCCGCCTCGGCGAGCGCGAAGGTTCCGGTGCAGAAGCTCACCACCCGGGCCCCGCGCGCGTGGCCGCGCCGGATGGCGTCCAGGACGACGGCCCGGCGCGGTACGACGTTGTCGGGCCGGCCGGGGACGACGAGGGTGTCGGCGTCGTCCACCGCGTCGAGTCCGGGTACTCCGCTCAGGGTGAAGAACCCGTGGTTCATCCGGACGCCGGGCGTGGGGGTGCACAGGATCAGTTCGTAGAGCGGCTCCGGTCGCCCCAACTCGGGCCGGGGAAGCCCGAACAGCTCCGTCGCGACGCCGACTTCGAACGGATTCGTGCCCTCGTCGACGATCACGGCGACGCGATGCGGCCGACGCGACGGCTCTTCCTGTCTTCCCCGTCCTCCCTGTCCGCGCGAGGGGGAGGGTTCCCGGGAGACGGGAGGGTGCGAGGATCCTTGCGGCATACGCGATTTCTAGCACTCGCGGGCACGCAGCGGAGTGCCGAGGATGAGCGCATGACCAGCGAATCCGCCCGACGCGGCGAACCCGTCTCGCTCTCCGCCGCCCTCGCCTCCTTCACCGACCTGTGGAGTCCCCGCATCGTCACCGCCGTCAACGACTACGACGTGCGCGTCGCGAAGGTCGAGGGCGAGCATGTCTGGCACGTGCACGACCACACGGACGAGTTCTTCCTGGTTCTGGAGGGCGAGTTGACCATCGCGCTCCGGAAGCCGGCCGGCGAGCGGACCGTCGTGCTTCCCAAGGGTTCCGTCTGCACGGTCCCGCGCGGAACCGAGCACAAGCCGTCCGCCCCCGGCGGCGCGGCGATCCTCCTCTTCGAACCCACCGGCACCCTCACCGTCGGCGACCGCCACGACGAGATCCCCACCCACGTGGACGCCACGACGGGCCATGCCCTGGACTGACGCCCGCCCCGACCGAACACGTTCACACCCCGGCCGACCGGACCGCGGCGGTCACCGTCCGGAACGTCTGACGACAACTCAGGGCGTCTGACGGCCAGGGCGCGTGGGTTCGGGGTTCCTTACGGGCACGGGGCATGTAATGGCCCGGCGTGCCCGGCGGCTCAGTGGCGGCGCGTCCACCGTGCAAGTTTGTACATGGCCATCGTGGCCGCCACCAGCGTGGTGGCCGCCACGACCAGCGCCATGCTGTTCATCCACGTCCCCCCGGTGGAGGCCACCGCGGCCCCGCCCGCTCCGGCGGTGCTGGCACTCATCAATTTCGGAGTGCTCTTGCGGTGGGACGAAGGGGAGGGTGGCTCACGTGGCCACCCACTTCTCCTCGCTGCGGCGCATCAGACCCCACAGTGAGGAGAAGTAGACGGCGTGCTGGAACATGTCGTAGAGCATCTCCGGGATCAGCAGCGCGGCCACCAGAACGGCCCGGGGTCCGGCGCGGCGTACGGAGACGGTCTTCTCGACGAAGAAGATCAGGCCGATCGCCGTCCAGAACGGCGAGAGGCCGGGCCAGCCGTACAACACCGTGTACGCGACCATGTAGGTGAGGTAGACGAACAGGGCCAGCGCGCCGAAGCCCATGAGGAACTGCTGCAGGAAGTAGCGGGCGGTGACCCGGGTCCAGCCGTAGTCGCGGAGGTTCTCCAGGGCACCCCGCTGCCAGCGCAGCCGCTGGTGCCACAGCTTGGGCAGGGTGGTCATGACCTCGGTGGTGACCGCGCAGCCGGCCGGGGACATGGCCCGGTAGCCGAGGGTCTTGACGGCCTTGGTCATCTCGTCGTCCTCGGTGAGCGAGGCCAGGCTGTAGTAGCTGGTGCCGCCGCCGATCCGGCCGGAGAGGCGGGCGGCGCGCACCTCGCGCAGCACCCGGGCCCGGAACACCGTTCCGGTGCCGGTGAGTACCTGGGCCTTGCCGCCGGTGCGTTCCAGCTCCCAGGCGTAGCGGTGGAACTCCATGCGCTGGAGCTGGCCGAGGAATCCGCCGCCCGCCTCGCCGTAGAAGACGCCGCCGACGGCGCCGACCTCGCGGCTGAAGGTGGCGAGGGCGGTCTCGACGAACCTGGGGTTCAGGACGGTGTCCGCGTCCTGGACCAGCAACAGGTCGTGGTCGTCGAGACGGGGCAGCGTCGAGGCGATGGCCTGGTTGAGGGCTCCGGCCTTCTTGTGGGTGTTGCCCTCGGTGTGGAAGACCTGTGCGCCGTGGGCGGCGGCCACGGCGGCGGTGTCGTCGGTGCAGTTGTCGGCCACCACCACGATCAGGTCGGGGCGCCGGGTCTGCTGCCACAGGCCGTCGATGGCGGCGGCTATGCGGTCCTGCTCGTTGTGGGCCGGGATCAGCACCGCGAGGCGGGGGCCGTCGGCCGGTTCCTCGTCGGCGGCGTGGCGCCGCGGACGGGTGACCCGCGAGCCACGTGCGCCTGCGTCGGTGGAGAGACCGCCGGACAGTGTCAGACCGTGCACGGCGGACTCTCCTATCGCGAAGGATTGCGTGGCCTTATGACCGCAAGAGCGTCAATTCTTCACGATATGTACATATTTTGACAGGTGATGGAGAGGTGCGTTCTGTCATGCCTTGTCCGTATCCATCCCTGTAATGCCCTTAGTTCGTGATACAGCTCATATGCCGTATCCGTCGGAATAGCCGTTCCGGTGGTGCCGCTCGTCCTCCACGACGGTCGCCGTCGGCGGTACGACCACTCGCCTGCGCCGGGCGATGCTGCCGAAGCTCGCCACACCGATCAGTCCGGCGATCATGAGGATCACGCCGACCACGTGAAGGTCGACCCCCTGCATGTGCCAGTCGGTCGCGAACGTGAGGATCGCCCCTGCGGCGATCAGGATGATGCATCCGCCCAGGCCCATGGGTGTCGCCTCCTTGAATAAGCAACTCGGAGTCATTCCGGACCCGTCCCGGGTACCCGGGACCCCGAGAGACATGCGGAGGCGATCGCTCACGTCACGGCACGCCGTCCCTCACGACGGCGTGCCGAACCCCCTCTGCGCCGCGGAGGACTATCCCTCCAGGAACGCCACCAGCGCGTTGGTCAGCAGGAACGGGTCGTCGGCGCCGCAGAGTTCGCGGACGCTGTGCATGGAGAGGATGGCCACGCCGATGTCGACCGTCTTGATGCCGTGCCGGGCCGCCGTGATGGGGCCGATCGTGGTGCCGCAGGGCATGGAGTTGTTGGAGACGAAGGACTGGACGGGAACGCCGGCCTTGTCGCAGGCGGCGGCGAACACCGCGCGGCCCGAACCGTCGGTGGCGTAGCGGTTGTTGACGTTCACCTTGAGGATGGGGCCGCCGTTGGCACGCGGGTGGTGCGTCGGGTCGTGCCGCTCGGCGTAGTTGGGGTGCACGGCGTGGCCGGTGTCGGAGGACAGGCAGATGGTGCCGGCGAAGGCGCGCGCGCGGTCCTCGTAGGAACCGCCGCGGGCGAAGACAGAACGTTCCAGCACACTTCCGAGCAGCGGCCCGTCGGCGCCGGTGTCGCTCTGCGAGCCGTTCTCCTCGTGGTCGAAGGCGGCGAGGACCGGGATGTACGAGAGCCCGGAGTCGGCTGTCGCAACCGCGGCCAGTGCGGCCGTGGCGGCGTGCACGGACAGCAGGTTGTCCATGCGCGGCCCGGCGAGCAGCTCCTTGTCGCGGCCCAGGTAGGAGGGGGGCTCGATGGAGTGGGTCATCAGGTCCCAGCCGGTGACCTCGCCGGCGGGCAGCCCCGACTCCTCCTCCAGGAAGCTCATCAGATCGCCCTCGCGGGTGTCCCCGAGTCCCCAGACGGGCTGGAGGTGGCGCTGCTTGTCGAGCTTGAGTCCGTCGTTGCTGACGGAACGGTCCAGGTGGATGGCGAGCTGGGGCACGCGCAGCAGGGCGCGGTCGATGTTGGCGAGGCGGGTCGAGCCGTCCCGCAGGGACAGGCGCCCGGCCAGGCCGAGGTCCCGGTCGAGCCAGGAGTTCAGCAACGGCCCGCCGTAGATCTCCACGGCCACCTGCCGCCAGCCGTGCGCGCCGGTGTCCGGCAGCGGCTTGACCCGCAGGTTCGGGGAGTCGGTGTGCGCGCCGATGATCCGGAACGGTGTGTGCGGCTCGGCGCCCTCCGGCACGTACCAGGCGATGATCGCCCCTCCGCGCAGCACGTACTTCCCGCCGCTGGTCCCTTCCCACGCGTCGGTCTCGGCGACCTGACGGAATCCGGCCTTCTCCAGCCGCTCGGCGGCGGTCGCCACGGCGTGGTACGGCGTCGGACTCGCCGCGAGGAAGGACATGAGGTCGTCGGTGTGGCCGCGGTCGAAGCGGGTGGGTGCACTCATGGGTTCACCTTAACGACGCACGAGGGCCCGCTCCCGGGGTTGGGAGCGGGCCCTCGTAAGGGGGATGTGAAGGGCGGACACCTTGGGACACCTGACCCGATGGAGGGAGCCGGCGTCGGTGTCCGCCCGGCTTCGCGGGGCGGCGGGCCCTTAGAAGGCGGCCTCGTCCAGCTCCATGAGGTCCAGGTCGACGACCTCGGCGAGCTTGCGGGCACCGGTGACGCCCGGCAGCACGTTGGCGGCGAAGAACTTCGCGGCCGCGATCTTGCCGGTGTAGAACGCCTTGTCCCTGGCGGAGGCGGTCTCCAGCTTCTCGGCGGCGACGGCGGCACCCCGCAGCAGCAGGTAGCCGACGACCACGTCGCCGGAGGCCATCAGGAGGCGGGTGGTGTTGAGGCCCACCTTGTAGATGTTCTTGACGTCCTGCTCGGTGGCCGCGAGGTCGGTCAGCATCAGGCCGACGATGGCCTCCAGCTCGACGGCCGCCTTCGCGAGCTGCTCGCGGGCCGCGGACAGTTCCTCGCCGCCCGTGCCGAGCGCCAGGAACTTCTTGATCTCCTCGGCGAGGGTGTTCAGGGCCGCGCCCTGGTTGCGGACGATCTTCCGGAAGAAGAAGTCCTGGCCCTGGATCGCGGTGGTGCCCTCGTACAGCGTGTCGATCTTGGCGTCGCGGATGTACTGCTCGATCGGGTACTCCTGCAGGAAGCCGGAGCCGCCGAAGATCTGGAGCGACTGGGCGAGCAGCTCGTAGCCCTTCTCGGAGCCGTAGCCCTTCACGATCGGCAGGAGGAGGTCGTTCAGGGCCTCGAGGGCGGCGCCGTCCTCGCCGGCGGCCTCCTTGACCTGGATCTCGTCCTGGATCGCGGCGGTGTGCAGCACCAGGGCGCGCATGCCCTCGGCGTACGCCTTCTGCGTCATCAGCGAGCGGCGCACGTCCGGGTGGTGCGTGATGGTGACCTTGGGCGCGGCCTTGTCCATGAACTCCGCGAGGTCGGGACCCTGGACGCGCTCCTTGGCGTACTCCAGCGCGTTCAGGTAGCCGGTCGACAGCGTGGAGATCGCCTTCGTGCCGACCATCATGCGGGCGAACTCGATGATGCGGAACATCTGGCGGATGCCGTCGTGCTTGTCGCCGATCAGCCAGCCCTTGGCGGGGTGGCGGTCGCCGAAGGTCATCTCGCAGGTGTTGGAGGCCTTGAGGCCCATCTTGTGCTCGACGTTCGTCGCGTACACGCCGTTGCGCTCGCCCAGCTCGCCGGTCTCGAAGTCGAACTCGAACTTCGGGACGAGGAAGAGGGACAGTCCCTTGGTGCCGGGGCCGGCGCCCTCGGGGCGCGCGAGGACGTAGTGGAGGATGTTCTCCTCCATGTCGTGCTCACCCGAGGTGATGAAGCGCTTCACGCCCTCGATGTGCCAGGAGCCGTCCTCCTGCTTGACCGCCTTGGTACGGCCCGCGCCCACGTCGGAGCCGGCGTCCGGCTCGGTGAGGACCATGGTGGAGCCCCACCGCTTGTCGACGGCCATCGTCGCGATGTGCTTCTGGACCTCGTTGCCCTCCTCGAAGAGGATGCCGGCGAACGCGGGGCCGCTGGAGTACATCCAGACCGCCGGGTTCGCGCCGAGGATCAGTTCCGCGTACGCCCAGATCAGTGAGCGGGGCGCGGTGGAGCCGCCGATCTCCTCGGGCACGCCGAGACGCCAGTACTCGGAGTCCATGAACGCCTTGTACGACTTCTTGAAGGAAGCCGGGACCGGCGCCGTGTTGGTCTCGGGGTCGAAGACCGGCGGGTTGCGGTCGGCGTCGACGAAGGACTCGGCCAGCTCGTTCTCCGAGAGGCGGGTCAGTTCCTCGAGGATGCTCTTGGCGGTGTCCGTGTCCATCTCCGCGAACGGGCCGGTGCCGTACAGCTTGTCGCGCCCGAGCACCTCGAAGAGGTTGAACTCGATGTCGCGGAGATTCGACTTGTAATGCCCCATGGCGACGGCTCCGTTAAGGGATCGGCGAGGCACTGACTCCTCGCATCTGGTTCACGTACCAACAAGTAGCTTCGATGATGCTACCCGTCAGTAATAAGAAGCAACCCCGGGTGGGCCATATGTGGCCCACTACTCTTTGACGCATGTACGGCTACGAGCAGAACGCAGGCGCCCAGCAGGGGTACGTCCCGCCGCAGCAGCAGATGCCCGGCCAGATGCCTGGCGGACAGATGCCCGGCGGGTACGGCCAGCAGCCGCCCCTGTATCCCGAGCCGTCCCCGCCGTCCCTCCCGGACGCGGTTCGCGCGTTCACCACGGGGTCCATGGCCGCCGAGGACTTCCAGCAGGTCTTCGCCACGTCGAAGGTGTACTGCCCGCGCGGGGACAACCCCGGATTCCTGGCGCTGCACAACACTCAGCAGCCTGTCATCCCGATGTTCACCTCGCTCAAGGAACTGCGCCGGTACGCGGGCAAGGAGTCCAAGTACTTCGTGATCACCGGAGCCGAGGTGATCGACCTCCTGCCCACGGGCTACGGCTTCGTGATCGACATGGAGGGCGAGCACCGGATGGTCTTCGACGCGAAGGCCGTGGAGCAGATGGTGGACTTCGCGATGCGCCGTATGTACGGCTGACGGGCCGCCGCGGGCGGGGCCGACGGTCCCACGTCCGCGCGGTCGGAATGTCTCACGAACACGTGACGCCCGGAGGGAATGCCCTCCGGGCTTACGTCGTTACGGGTAGCAGAAAGTTCAATCCTCAACTAAACTCGAAGCACAAGGAGGTACCGACATGCCCGCAGTGACTGTCGAGAACCCGCTGGCCCTCCCCCGTGTGGCCGCGCCGGCCGACGCCGTGGAGCGTCCCGTGCTGACCGTGACGACCGCGCCCAGTGGCTTCGAGGGCGAGGGTTTCCCGGTCCGCCGCGCGTTCGCCGGGATCAATTACAAGCACCTCGACCCGTTCATCATGATGGACCAGATGGGTGAGGTGGAGTACGCGCCGGGCGAGCCGAAGGGCACCCCCTGGCACCCGCACCGCGGCTTCGAGACCGTGACCTACATCATCGACGGCATCTTCGACCACCAGGACTCCAACGGTGGCGGCGGCACGATCACCAACGGCGACACGCAGTGGATGACGGCGGGTTCCGGCCTGCTCCACATCGAGGCGCCGCCGGAGCACCTCGTGATGTCGGGCGGACTCTTCCACGGCCTCCAGCTGTGGGTGAACCTGCCGGCCAAGGACAAGATGATGGCCCCGAGGTACCAGGACATCCGGGGCGGCACGGTGCAGCTGCTCAGCACCCCGGACGGCGGCGCGCTCCTGCGTGTCATCGCCGGTGAGCTTGACGGCCACCAGGGACCGGGCATCACGCACACCCCGATCACCATGGTCCACGCCACGCTGCGGCCCGGCGCCGAGATCACTCTGCCGTGGCGCGAGGACTTCAACGGCCTCGCGTACGTCCTCGCCGGACGCGGCAGCGTGGGCCCCGACCGCCGCCCGGTCCACAGCGGCCAGACCGCCGTCTTCGGCGCGGGTTCCTCGCTGACCGTCCGCGCGGACGGGAAGCAGGACTCCAACACGCCGGACCTGGAGGTCGTCCTGCTCGGCGGTCAGCCGATCCGTGAGCCGATGGCCCACTACGGCCCGTTCGTGATGAACACCCGCCACGAGCTCCAGCAGGCCTTCGAGGACTTCCAGAAGGGCCGCCTGGGGACGATCCCGGCGGTGCACGGGATGTCCGAGGGCGGGCTGTAGGACCGTCCCGAGTTCCTTCCGAGTCCTCCGTCCTTCCGAGGCCTCGTGAGCGACTGAGCACCGAGAAGCCCCGTCCGCCGTACCGGACGGGGCTTTTTCGCGCGCCGTACCGGGACTCCCCCGTTCGGTCTTCCCGGGGCGCCGGTTCGGCTGACGCATGGTCAGCTGGCAGGGTGCAGCTACTCCCCGAAGGTGCCCGGCGGTTGGCGGCCTGGTGTGTCGTGATCCTGCTGGCCGCCGGTGTGGGATGGGTGGGGATCCTGCTGTGCGGGGAGTTCCGTACGGCGGTGGTGCCGGTGCTGCTCGCGCTGCTCGGGACCGCCCTGCTCGGGCCGCTGTACCGGCGGTTGGTCAGAGCCCGCGTCAACCGCTCGCTGGCCGCCGCCCTCACCTGCGTCGCGGTGGCCGTCGTGGTCGGCGGCGCCGTCTACATCGTCGTCGCCGCGCTCGTCCACACCGGCGGCCAGATCGTGTCCTCGCTCCGGGAGGCCTCGCGGTCCGTCGCCCAGCACTTCGGCGCGGCGGGCACCTCGCTCGACGACATCGCCGCCAACTCCAAGGAACTGCTGACCAAGTTCGGCGGAACGGCCGCGTCCAACGTCGTCAGTGGCGTCAGCATCGTGGCCGAGACCATCGCCATGGCCTTCCTCGCCCTGCTGCTCGTGTTCTTCTTCCTGCGCGACTCGCACCGGGTGGCCGGATCACTGCGGTCGCTCGCGCCCCGGGGCACCGCCGACGTCGTCGAGGCCATGGCCCGGCGCGCCTACGGAGCCGTCGAGGGGTTCATGCGCGGGACGACGATCATCGCGCTCATCGACGCACTCTGCATCACCGTCGGGCTGCTGATCTTTCGCGTCCCCGGTGCGGTGGGACTCGGCGCACTGGTCTTCGTCGGGGCGTACATCCCGTATCTCGGCGCGTTCCTCTCCGGCGCGGTGGCCGTGCTGGTCGCGCTCGCGGACCGGGGACTCGTCATCGCCCTGTGGGTGCTCGGGGTCGTGCTCGCCGTACAGGTCCTGGAGGGGTACGGGCTCCAGCCGATGATCCAGAGTCGGCAGGTGCAGATGCATCCCGCGGTGGTGCTGCTCGCGATCACGGCGGGCGCTTCCGTCGCGGGTGTCCTCGGCATGCTCCTCGCCGTACCGCTGACGGCGGCGGCCTTCGGCGTGGTGCACGAACTCCGCGTGCGTTACGCGCCCGAGGGACCGGACGTGCCGGACGGACCGGGAGGACCGGGAGGACCGGGATTCCCCGGAGTGCCGGGGGCCCCGGGACCGTCGGAGGACTCGTAGCCGTCGGAGGGCCGACAGCCGTCCGGGGTGCCCGAGCCGTTCACGGTGCGGGAGCTGCCCGTGGTGCCGGAGCCCTGCGCGGGGCCGGTCGCGTCCGTGGCGCGAGGGCCGTCCGGGGTGCCGGAGCCGTCCGCGGTGCCGGTGCTGTCCGTGGGGCCGGGGCCCTGCGGGGAAGGGGGGCCGGTTCCGGAGGGGGAGCCGTGCGCAGGGTCCGTGCCCGTCGGGTCGACGAAGTCCGTGGCCTCGCCGAACGCCTCCCACGCGTCCAGCAGCACGGAGTCGTCCGAGGGCCCGGGCTCAGCGGAAGCCGTGTCCGGGGCCTCGGAGAACTCGAACCAGATGCTCTTGCCCTCGCCCCGCGGGTCCACCCCCCACGCGTCCGCGAGCATTTCGACGAGCACCAGTCCGCGTCCTGACGACGCCAGCTCTCCGGGATGGCGCCGGTGCGGCAGGTCGTCGCTGCCGTCGGTGACCTCGACCCGTATCCGCCGCTTGGCCGGCTCGCCCGTCACCTCGGCGACGAGCAGCGCGTCGGCGTCGGTGTGCACGAGGACGTTGGTCACCATCTCGGAGACGAGCAGGACCGCGGAGTCGAGCTGGTCGGCGGAGGCCCAGTCGTGCAGGAGCTCCCGCAGTTGCTGACGGGCGTCCGCGATCCGCTCGGGCTCGGCCTGCGCGACGGTCAGCATCGTGCGGCGCACCATCGGCCGTGCGGTCGGGGCCGTGTCGTCGTAGACACCCACCATGCCCAGCCGGGACAGCAGCAGCACCGCTATGTCGTCCTCGCGCCGGTCGGCCAGCGGACCGGTGGTGTGGTGGGAGGAGGGCCCGTGCACGGCCTGGACGAGCGCGTCGGCGAGGGCCTCCAGGTCGCCGTCGTGGGATTCGAGCGTCCGGCGGATACGGCGCCAGCCGGTGTCGAGGTCGTGGCCGCCGGTCTCGATGAGTCCGTCGGTGCAGATCAGCATGGTCTCGCCCGGCTCCAGGACGAGCCGCGTGGTCGGATAGTCGGCGTCCGGGTCGATGCCGAGCGGCAGCCCGCCCGCCGTGGGCCGCATCAGCACGGTCCCGTCCGCCATGCGTATCGCGGGGTCCGGATGACCGGCGCGGGCGATGTCGAGCGTCCCGGTCGCCGGGTCGACCTCGACGTACAGACAGGTCGCGAAGCGCACATCGGCGGGGTCCGCGGGGTCCTCGCCGCCGTCGGTACCGCCGCTCGACCCGTACGTCACCGAGTCGGTGACCCCGTAGAGAAAGCGCGAGACCCGGGACAGCACCGCGTCGGGGCGGTGGCCCTCGGCGGCGTAGGCGCGCAGGGCTATCCGGAGCTGGCCCATCAGCCCCGCCGCGCGGACGTCGTGGCCCTGCACATCGCCGATGGCCAGGGCATAGCGGCCGGCGGGCAGCGGGATCATGTCGTACCAGTCGCCGCCGACCTGGAGGCCGCCGCCGGTCGGGACGTAGCGTGCGGCGACGCTCATGCCGGGCATCTGCGGGCCGAGCGTCGGCATCATCGAGCGCTGGAGGCCGTCGGTCAGCTCCCGCGCGGTCTCGGCGGCTCCGGCGCGCGAGAGGGCCTGCGCGAGCATGCGGGCGACGGTCGTGAGGACCGAGCGCTCGTCGGGCGTGAAGCTGACGGGATACGTGAAGGCCGCCATCCACGCGCCCATGGTGCTGCCGGCGACGGTGAGCGGCAGGAACGCCCACGACTGCCGCCCGAAGCGCCGGGCGAGCGGCCAGGACGCCGGGTAGCGCTCCTTGTAGTCGTCGGGGGAGGAGAGATAGACCGCACGGCCCGTACGGACTACCTCGGCGGCCGGATAGTCCGTGGCCAGCGACATGTGCGAGAAGGGCCCCTCGTCGCCCGGCTGGTGCCCGTGATGGCCGATGATCGTCAGCCGGTCGCCCTCCGCGCCGAACACGGCGAGACCGTCCGGTGAGAAGCCGGGCATCGACAGCCCCGCCGCCACCCTCAGTACCTCCGCCGTGGACCGCGCCTCGGCCAGCGCCCGCCCCGCGTCCAGCAGGAACGCCTCCCGCGAGCGGCGCCAGTCCCCGGTGACCGGGGTGCGCGCGGCGGCTCCCGGAGGCTGCTCGCTGACCTCCTGAAGGGTGCCGATCAGCTCGTACTGCCCGGTCTCCGGGTCGATGAGCGGCTTGGATCGGCTGCGGATCGTGCGGAGCACCCGGCCGTGCCCGTCCATGATCCGCATCCGGGCCTCGGCGAGCGTGCCCTCGGCCACCGCGAGCTGCACCACTCCGTCCATCTCGTTCCAGTCGACGGGATGGATACGGGAGCGCGCGCCCGCCTCGGAGAGCGTCGTCTGCTCCGCGGGCATACCGATGAGCCGTGCGGCCTCCGCGTCGAAGGTGACGAGACCCGCGGCGCTGTCCCAGCGCCACACGCCGGTCGCCAGATCGGCCAGGACGTCCCCCACGGCGGGCAGGGGCTCACCAGTGCGCATGCGCCCACTGTATGAACAGGTGATCGGTGCCTGCCACCGATGCCGTCCGGGGCGCCGAGCCGTGCCCGAGCGGTCAATGATGGGGAGGCGATCCTGGGCTGCCCGGTACCCTGGGGGTGTTTCACGTGAAACAGGCCCTCAATCCGCGAAGACTGGATGAACGACGATGCATCGGTACAGGTCCCACACCTGCGGCGAGCTCCGCGCCTCTGACGTCGGCAGCGACGTCCGGCTGAGCGGCTGGCTGCACAATCGCCGAGACCTGGGTGGCATCCTCTTCATCGATCTGCGCGACCACTACGGCATCACGCAGCTCGTCGCCCGCCCCGGCACGCCCGCCTACGAGGCCCTCGACAAGGTCTCCAAGGAGTCGACCGTCCGCATCGACGGCAAGGTCGTCTCGCGCGGTACGGAGAACGTGAACCCCGACCTGCCGACCGGCGAGGTCGAGGTCGAGGTGAGCGAGGTCGAGCTGCTCGGCGCCGCCGCGCCGCTGCCGTTCACGATCAACGCCGAGGACGGGGTCAACGAGGAGCGGCGCCTGGAGTACCGCTTCCTCGACCTGCGCCGCGAGCGCATGCACCGCAACATCCTGCTGCGTACGGCCGTGATCTCCGCGATCCGTCACAAGATGACGGCGCTGGGCTTCAACGAGATGGCGACCCCGATCCTCAGCGCCACCTCCCCCGAGGGCGCGCGCGACTTCGTGGTCCCCTCCCGGTTGAACCCCGGCAAGTTCTACGCGCTCCCGCAGGCGCCGCAGCAGTTCAAGCAGCTGCTGATGATCTCCGGCTTCGACCGCTACTTCCAGATCGCGCCCTGCTTCCGCGACGAGGACGCCCGCGCGGACCGTTCGCCGGGCGAGTTCTACCAGCTCGACGTGGAGATGTCCTTCGTCGAGCAGGAGGACGTGTTCCAGCCCATCGAGAAGCTCATGACGGAGCTGTTCGAGGAGTTCGGCGGTGACCGTCACGTCACCTCCCCCTTCCCGCGCATCCCGTTCCGCGAGTCGATGCTGAAGTACGGCTCCGACAAGCCGGACCTGCGTGCCCAGCTGGAGCTCACCGACATCACCGACATCTTCGAGGGCTCCGAGTTCAAGGCCTTCGCAGGCAAGCACGTGCGCGCCCTCGCGGTGCCGGACGTCGCCGGTCAGTCGCGGAAGTTCTTCGACGGTCTCGGTGACTACGCGGTCGAGCAGGGCGCGAAGGGCCTGGCCTGGGTGCGCGTGGGCGAGGACGGCTCACTGACGGGCCCGATCGCCAAGTTCCTCACCGAGGAGAACGTCGCCGAGCTGACCAAGCGTCTCTCGCTGGCCCCCGGCCACGCGGTGTTCTTCGGCGCGGGCGAGTTCGACGAGGTCTCGAAGATCATGGGCGCGGTGCGCGTCGAGGCCGCGAAGCGCTCGGGCAACTTCGAGGAGAACGTCTTCCGTTTCTGCTGGATCGTCGACTTCCCGATGTACGAGAAGGACGAGGACACCGGCAAGATCGACTTCTCGCACAACCCGTTCTCGATGCCGCAGGGAGGTCTGGAGGCCCTGGAGACCCAGGACCCGCTGGACATCCTCGGCTGGCAGTACGACATCGTCTGCAACGGCGTCGAGCTGTCCTCCGGCGCGATCCGGAACCACGAGCCCGAGATCATGCTCAAGGCCTTCGAGATCGCGGGCTACGACCGGGAGACGGTCGAGGAGCAGTTCGCCGGCATGCTGCGCGCCTTCCGCTTCGGCGCCCCGCCGCACGGCGGTATCGCCCCGGGCGTCGACCGCATCGTCATGCTGCTCGCGGACGAGCCGAACATCCGCGAGACGATCGCGTTCCCGCTCAACGGCAACGCGCAGGACCTGATGATGGGCGCGCCCACGGAGCTGGACGAGACCCGACTGCGCGAGCTGCACATCTCGGTGCGCAAGCCGCAGCCGAAGTAGCCGCTACCGAGGTGGTCGCGGCCGAAGTGGCCGCGGTCGAGGTAAGGCAAGCCTTTCAACTGGTCTGATCGCAAAGGGGCTTGAAGTCGACGTCGATTTCAGGTCCCTTTCGCGTGCCCGCAGCAAAGACCGCTGTTTTCTCAGCCTGCTGACAGCCTTCTTGCCTAACTTCCGGGCGCATGACAGTGAATGGACAGCACCAGGAATCCCAGGCCCCCCAAGTACCCCAGGAAAGCGGTGAACTGACGCGCCGCAAGGTCGTGGTCGTCGGCGCGGGTGCGCTCGCGGTGGTCGGCCTCGGCGGCAGCGCCTTCGCGGCGAACGCGGTCGCGCAGGACAGAGGACCGGCGGCCGGGGAGAGCGCCGAGGCCTGCTACCGACTGACGTCGGAGGCGGTCGAGGGCCCGTACTACATCGACGCCGACAAGATCCGCCGGGACGTCAGAGAGGACCGCGAAGGCATCCCCCTGCTCCTCAGCCTCAAGGTGATCGACTCCGAGACCTGCAGGCCGATCCGGAACGCGGCCGTCGACATCTGGCACTGCGACGCCGCAGGCGTCTACTCCGGCTACGAGAACCAGGGCAACGGCGGCGGTGGCGGCCCCGCTCCCACCGGCGAGCCGCCGACCGGTGCGCCCACGGGTGCGCCCCCGACCGGTATGCCGGGCGGCGGCCACCAGGAGCCGACGGACGACACACGCTACCTGCGCGGCACCTGGCGTACGGACCGGCACGGCCATGTCTCCTTCAAGACGGTCTTCCCGGGCTGGTACCGGGGCCGCTGCGTTCATATCCACACCAAGGTGCACGTGGACGGCGAGTGGACCGACGCCGGTTACGAGGGCGGGCACACGTGCCACACCGGCCAGTTCTTCTTCGACGAGGAGTCCGTCCTGGCCTCGGCGGTGGTGGAGCCGTACTCCGCCAACACCGCCGAGCGCACCACGCTCACCGAGGACACGATCTACGATCAGAGCGGTACTCAGGGCGGCCTGCTCAGGCTGCACTACGACAAGCGGGACATCACCAAGGGCGTCCATGCGTCGCTCACGGTCGGCGTCGACCCGGGCGCGACGGAGGACGGCCAGGGCGCGCCGCCCCAGGCGAGTGCGTCGGCGTCACCATCGGCTTCGGCGAGCTGACGGACTGACGGACCGGCGGTCTCCGGTCCCCGCCCTTCACGGCCGGGGACCGGACCCTCCTGGAAACCTCACCGGAGCCCCATAGGAATCCAGAGGGGCCGCCCCACAGGTCCGCCCGCAGGCTCTGGGTCGTCTCCGGCGGCGCTGACGGCAACTCGTGCATCGAGCTCGCTCGCGGACAGGTTTTGCTCATCCTCCGCGCTGATCCATATAAAGTAAGGCAAGCCTTGCTTTATGTTTACTGGAAAGGCCTGGAAACAGGGCTTTCCCGCGACGCTCTTTTGCGTGCGCATGGGATTCCATAGGCCTTTCTCACGTCCCTGACAGGCCCGCCTCCTAGCGTCCCTGCCCATGACGGGAAACGCCGAGAACAGCCATGAGAACCAGCAAGGACCCAAGCACAAACGCGATTTGACGCGTCGTAAGGTCGTCGTCGCCGGTGCCGGTGCGGTCGCCGCTGTCGGTGTGGGCGGGACGGTCGCCGCCGGCGCCTTCGCCGGGGAGACGAAGGGGAAGGGTGCGACCGCCTCGGCGAGCGCCACCGCCTCCGAGCTCTGCTACAAGCTCACTTCCGAGACCACCGAGGGCCCTTACTACATCGACGCGGACAAGATCCGCCAGGACATCACCGAGGACGAAGAGGGCATCCCCCTGACCCTCAGGTTCAAGGTGATCGACGCGGACACCTGCAAGCCGGTGAAGAACGCGGCGGTCGACATCTGGCACTGCACCGCGCTGGGCATCTACTCCGGTTACGAGGCGATGGGCAGCGGCGGTGGCGGTGGCGGTGGTGGTGGCGGTGGCACCCCGCCCTCCGGATCCCCCTCCGACGCGCCCTCCGACGCCCCCTCGGGCACGCCCACAGGTGAGCCCCCGTCGGGTGCTCCCTCCGGCGGCACCGGCGGCGGCCACTCGGAGCCGACCGACGACGAGCGCTACCTCCGGGGCACCTGGAAGACCGACAAGCACGGCTACGTCACCTTCAAGACGGTCTTCCCGGGCTGGTACCAGGGCCGCGCCGTCCACATCCACACGAAGGTCCACGTCGACGGCACCTGGACCGACGCGGGCTACGAGGGCGGCCACACCTGCCACACCGGCCAGTTCTTCTTCGACGAGAAGTCGGTCCTGGCGTCGGCCGAGGTGTCCCCGTACTCCACGAACACCGCCACCCGCACCACCCTCACCGAGGACACGATCTACCCCCAGAACGGCCATGAGGGTGGCTTGCTGTACCTCAAGTACGACAAGAAGAACATTGCCAAGGGCGTCCACGCCGACCTGACGATGGGCGTCGCCCCGGACGAGACCCACGACAGCACGGACACCCAGCCGAGCGCGTCGGCCTCGGCGTCCTGACCCCTCCCGACACACAGGGGCCCGGAACACCACGGGTTCCGGGCCCCTTGACTCCCTGACAGGCAGGGCCCCGGAGCACGCTGGTTCCGGGCCCTCCCCGTGCGGGGCTTGATCAGCTCTGCTCCGAACTGCTCTCCGGTGCGCGCGGGGCTTCGCCGAACAAGTGGGCCGCGACGGGTGACCATCGTGCCTTGCGGGGTGTCTCGCGTCAGGCGTGCTGGGCCTTTGTCATACGGGCGACTTCTTTTCGGATGAGGGCCAGGGGGAAGTGGTTGCTGTTGTCCAGGTCCAGCATCGAGAAGGACGCGGTGACGCCGCCGACTCTCACGAGGATGTGGTGCTCGTTCTGCACGGGGACAGGTAGACCGCTGGGCAGGTCTGACGCCTCCAGCTTCACCGGGGTGGCGACCCGGAAGGCGATCGACTCGTCGCCGAGCCGGGGGGCTTTCTCCAGCGCGACGTGCGCGGTGTACTTCCCCCCGCGGCTGTCGCCGGTGAAGTCGTGGCAGGTTGTCAGTGACGTACGGACACGGTCGATCGCCTTCTCGGCTCCCGTGCCTTCGTAGGAGGCGAGGGTGTTGCCGCCGGGCAGGATGCTGCCCTTCCAGGTGATGCTCTGGTCCACGACGGCCGATGCGCCGACGGCGTGGGTGGCGTCGAGGAGCGTCTCGCAGGAGGGGTCCGAGACCGGCGGGGAGGTGCTGTCGGAGTCGGCGGGTGATCGCTCGTCCGCCGAGACGGCCAAGCTGTCCGGCACGTCTTCATCGGTGAGGGCGATGGACTTCAGGGCCTCGGCGGAGAGCGGCGGTCCCGGCGCTGTGGACGCGGTCGAGGCGCCGCCGGGTGAACTGCTTGCCGCCGGGGAGCCGGGCGTACCCCCGCCCGGTCCGGCGCAGGCGGTGATCCCCCACACGGTCAGTGCCGCGCCCACCAGCAGCCACCTGTTTCCCCGCACCCGCACCTGTATCCGCACTCGCGCCCCCAGCCCCTCGTGATTCAAGGGGCCCGATGCTAACGGCCGGGGGCATTTGTCAGGGTCACGTCGGGAAAGGAGTCGGCTCAGACGTCGTACGTGCCGTCCCACGGTTCGGCGAAGCCGAGGCGGTCGGGGTACAGCTCGGCCCAGGCCTCGCCCTCGTCCATGCCGGTCAGCAGGCCGAACAGCACGCCGTCGACGGTGAGCTGGAACGGTCGTATCGCGATGTCCGTGTACGAGCGCCGGGGCAGGCTGCGCAGCAGTTTCGCCAGGTGGACGCGGGCGCGCGACAGCACCGAGTATTCGCCCTGGACGGCCCGTTGCTGTTCGGCCCACGTGCCTGCGCACCAGACCTCCGAGTCGCGGTAGCGGCCCTCGGTGTCGAAGGTGTGGAGCACCACGTACAGACGTTTGTGCTCTTCCCAGCCGTCATCGGGACGGAATCCTTCGGGGAAGGCGTACGTGATCGACGCCAAGAACTGACCGTCCGCGTACCGGCCGATCGTCTCGGTGCGGTGCTTCGGTTCGTAGGCGATCGGAATGACCTCGGGGACTGCCATGGCGGAAACCATACGGGTGGTCGAGGTCCTTGTGGCGCCGGGGTCCGTTACGGATCGGCGGCATCGGACAGAGGGTGGCTTTCCCGGCTCTTTGCCGGGTCTTCACCGGGCTCTCACCTGGTCTTCCGTGCTGTCAGGCCGGTCCCCCGGGCGCCGGGGCGGCGGCCTCGGCAGGTGGGTCCGGGGACGGCGAAAGGGGGCACAGGACGTGTCGTCCGTGCCCCCCTTCCCCAGGCGAGGAGCCTCAGGAGATCGACCGGTATCCGCTCCAGCCGGTGGCGATCTTCGTGCGCGAGCCGAACGATCCCTTGCCGTCCCCGCTGTTGCGGTACAGATTGCCGCTGGTGTCCCGGGAGACCAGGTCGGCCCTGCCGTCGTCGGTGATGTCACCGACGACGATGACGGCGTTGTAGGAGCCGCCCCAGTCGGCGAACACCTTCACGCGGGCGGCGAAGGTTCCGTTCCCCTTGCCGTTGTAGCGGTAGAGGGTGTTGGACGTGTCCTGGGCGAGCAGGTCGCCGATGCCGTCGCCGTTGAGGTCACCGGCCCCGACGATCTTCTTGTAGCTCTTCCAGTTGTCGTAGAGCTTCACGCGCGCGGAGAGCGTTCCCGTGCTCGTCCCCTTGTAGACGTAGACGGTCCCGGTGGACGCGACGCGCGCGATCAGGTCGGGTCGGCCGTCGCCGCTCACGTCGCCGGGCGAGGTCAGGACGTCGTACTGGGTCCAGCCGCTGCTCGCGAGCGTGGTGTACGACGTCTTCGGGGTGACCGCGGCGCCGCAGTGCGGCTTGTACGCCCGCACGGCGCCGCTGCTCAGCCGGACGAGGACGTCGTTGCAGCGGTCGCCGTTGAGGTCGCCGAACGGCACGGCCCTGATGCTGGTGGCCCAGCCGGAACCGCTGATCTTGTCGCCGAACTTTCCGGTGCCGGTGCCCGACTGGAAGGTCAGACCGCCGGACGAGTTCAAGGTGAGGAGGTCGCCGCGGCCGTCCGGTCCTTCTGCGCCGGCGAAGTCGTGCCGCACCGGCGCGCCTCCCTGCAGGAAGCCCTTGCCGGTCGCGACGGTGACCGCCGAGGCGGTTCCGATGCCGGTGGCCTTGAGGGTCCAGGTGAAGTGCCCGTTGGGGAACCGGGCGTTGTCGACCGTCGTGCCGGACCAGTCCGTGGCCACCCAGGCGGTGGACGCGCCCCCGCCGACCGTGCGGGTGGCCTTGCCCCGCGCACCGCTCTGGACGGACGCGAAGGTCACCGACCAGGAGGTGACCGGGCGGGACAGCAGCCAGGAGCCGTGGAAGGGTGTGTTGGAGCCGACGAAGTCCGTTGCCTCGGGCCTGAAGGCCGTCACGGCCGACGGCGTGACACCGGTCCTGGCGATGTGCGTCCGCTCGTACAGGTCGGTCCAGGCCACCAGGCCCGTGTATTCGTCCACGGTCCACTTGAAGCGGCGGTCCATGGCGAGGCCGGTGTCGGCGACATCGGTCGCGAGCACACGGCTGGTGCCGGTGGCCGCGTCGGTCAGTACCAGGGTGCCTGCGGCACGGTCGTGGCGGACGGTGAAGCCGTCGCCGAGCAGCTCGTCGCCGCCGCTCACCGCCCGGGAGGTGGAGGCCTTGGTGTCGTACACGCCGGCCGAGCCGTCGCCGCACGCCCAGTACACCCAGCGGCCCGCCGCCTGGAGTTCGCCCGGCACGACGGTCATGCCGGGAACGGTCACCGTCGCGAGGGTCTTGTCCTCGGGCAGGCTGTACGAGGTGAGCTTGCCGGTCGTCGAGGCGCTCCAGAGGGTCGAGCCGTTCAGCGCGGCGGCGCGCACCGACCGCTTCAGCTTCTGGCCCTGGCCGAACTCGCCGATGTACTGCTCCGGGGAGGCGCCCCCGGAGTCGTAGACCGCGTAGTTGTCCGAGACGTCGACGATGTGACCGCCCGTGGTGCCGAACTCAAGGGTCCAGTCCGAGGAGCCGTCCAGCATGGCGACCAGCCGGTCCTTGCCGGTCAGACCGGTGTCGGTGGTGCCGAGGAAGGCGTCCCGGGGGTTGTTGCCGAGGTTGCCCCAGAGCACCGAACAGGCCACGCCCGTGTACGGGCAGCGCGTGAGCACCTTGTCCCCGGTCTCGGGAGCGGAGGCGGTGAGCTGCCCGCCGACCACGGCGAGCGTGCGCAGCGAGGTGGTGTCCATGGTGCCGCTCGGGTCGGCCTCGGCGACGCGCAGACTGCCCCGGCTGAGCGCCAGGCCGGTCTTCGCGTTCTCCGCCGCCGGGATCTGGGCGAGCTGCTGCAGGCCGGGCGTGCCGTCCCCGGCCTGGGCGAACCGCCGTACCCACCAGTCGCTCGCGCCGGTGCCGCCGGTGACGAGGGCGGTGCCGCCGGACGCGCGGACGATGTACGCCCCCGCCTTGGCCGCCAGGGTGCGGGAGGAGCCGTCCAGGAGAGAGTCGGCCCGCAGCGCGCTGGTCCCGGTGCCGGTGTGCAGCGGGAGCAGCAGCCAGTCGCCGGACAGCACGGGGGTGCCGTCGAGCTGGGCACCGGGCGTAGGCAGGTCGATCACCTGTTCGGCGGCTTCGGGGTCCGTGCGGGGCTTGACGTGCAGGTTGCCGCCGGCCGGGTCGTACCAGCCGATCCGATCGTCACTGAGGACGGTGTACGGCCGCGCGTCCATGCCGGAGAAGACCTGGGTGGCCGTGGCCGTCGCCAGGTCGAGGTAATACAGGTAGCTGTCGACCTTGAACAGCACCCCGTGACGGTCGGCGGCGGTGATGGCGCCCGAGGTGATCCGCATCCGGTCGGGTGTGATGGCGCGGGAGCGCCAGGTGCCGTCGACGAGGTCGTGCAGTGACTCCTCGGTGACGACGGTCCGTCCGGCCAGCCCCCGGTACCCCTCGTCGGAGGTGAACGACGACGTCGTCCGGGTCGCCGGGTCCCACAGGGCGACGGAGCCGGACGACGGCAGCGCGACCAGGTCGGCGTCGCTGCCGTACCAGGCGGTGGGGCAGGTCGAAGAGCCGAGGCTCGCGCACACACCCGCGGGCGCGTACACGCCGTCGGTGGTCCTGACGACCGTGCTGGTGCCGTCGGCGTAGCCCGTCCACAGCAGCCCGGTGATCCCGGTCTGCCGGTGCAGGAAGCCGCTCGTACCGGCCACCAGCGGGCGGTCGGCACGCGGTTGCGTGTCGGCGGGGTCGGTCAGAGTGATCTCGGTGGTGGACCCGGCCGGTGCGGCCGGGTCCGCCGAGGCGTCGTTCTGCGGCAGAACGGCGATGGTGGCGGCCGCCACGGCGACCGCGAAGGCGGAGACGGCCGCGGCAAGGCCGCGCCGTCTCGGGGCGTTTCTGCCCACGTGAAGTGTCCCTCCCCGCGAGGGCCCCCGCCCTCGCACAAGTGCGCGGATGCTAACAGGAGATGACGACCAGTCCGATGGTCAGGGTCCGGTAAAGCCGCTGGTGGACCGGCCTGTTTCCGGGCCGCTCGGGCGGCTCGGGACACGCGAAGGGCCCGGGAACCGTTCGTTCCCGGGCCCTGTCGAGCGGTTGCCGTTACTCCGAGGTGCCGCCGAAGCGCTCCTTGTACGACTCCAGGTCCTCGTCCGTGATCTTGGCGAAGAGGACCGGGGGAACGGTGAAGGGGGTGCCTGCGGGGAGGAAGGCCAGGGCGCGGGCCTCGTCCGCTGTCACCCAGGTCGCCGTGTCGTCCGCGAGGGCGAAGGCCGAGCGCATCGCGCGGGCGGACGCCGGGATGAAGGGTTCCGAGACCACCGAGTAGAGGTGGATCAGGTTCATCGCCGTACGGAGCGTCAGCGCGGCGCCTTCAGGGCTGGTCTTGATCTCCAGCCATGGGGCCTTCTCCTCCAGGTAGGAGTTGCCGGCCGACCACAGGGCGCGCAGCGCGGCGGCCGCCTTGCGGTACTGGAGGGCTTCCATCTGGGTCTCGTACTCCGCGAGCAGGCCCGCGATCTCCACGCCCAGCTTCGCCTCGGCCTCGCCGGTCTCCGAACCCGCCGGGACCTCCTCGCCGAAGCGCTTCTTGGAGAAGGACAGGACGCGGTTGACGAAGTTGCCGAGGGTGTCGGCCAGGTCCTTGTTGACCGTGGCCGTGAAGTGCTCCCAGGTGAAGGACGAGTCGTCCGACTCGGGGGCGTTGGCGATGAGGAAGTAGCGCCAGTAGTCGGCGGGCAGGATGTCCAGGGCGTGGTCCGTGAAGACGCCGCGCTTCTGGGACGTGGAGAACTTCCCGCCGTAGTACGTCAGCCAGTTGAAGGCCTTGACGTAGTCGACCTTCTTCCACGGCTCGCGCACGCCCAGCTCGGTGGCCGGGAACATGACGGTGTGGAAGGGCACGTTGTCCTTCGCCATGAACTGCGTGTAGCGGACCGGGTTCTCGCCGGAGTCCGCGTCGTACCACCAGGACTTCCAGTCGCGGTTCTCCGTGTCCTGGTCGGACCACTCCTTCGTCGCGCCGATGTACTCGATCGGGGCGTCGAACCAGACGTAGAAGACCTTGCCCTCGGCCGCCAGCTCCGGCCAGGTGTCGGCCGGGACCGGGACGCCCCAGTCCAGGTCACGGGTGATCGCGCGGTCGTGCAGGCCCTCGGTCAGCCACTTGCGGGCGATGGAGGAGGCGAGCTGCGGCCACTCGGACTCGTGACGGGCCACCCACTCCTCGACCTCGTGCTGGAGCTTCGACTGGAGGAGGAAGAGGTGCTTCGTCTCGCGGACCTCCAGGTCCGTCGAGCCGGAGATCGCCGAACGCGGGTTGATCAGGTCCGTGGGGTCCAGGACGCGCGTGCAGTTCTCGCACTGGTCGCCGCGGGCCTTGTCGTAACCGCAGTGCGGGCAGGTGCCCTCCACGTAGCGGTCCGGCAGGAAACGGCCGTCGGCGGGCGAGTACACCTGGCGGATCGCGCGCTCCTCGATGAAGCCGTTCTCGTTCAGGCGGCGCGCGAAGTGCTGCGTGATGTCGCGGTTCTCCGGGCTGGAGCTGCGGCCGAAGTAGTCGAAGGCCAGCTCGAAGCCGTCGTACACGGCCTTCTGCGCGTCGTGCGCCTGCGCGCAGAACTCGTCGACCGGCAGGCCGCGCTCCTTGGCCGCGAGCTCGGCGGGGGTGCCGTGCTCGTCCGTCGCGCAGATGTACAGGACGTCGTGGCCGCGCTGGCGGAGGTACCGGGAGTACACGTCCGCCGGGAGCATGGACCCCACCATGTTGCCCAGGTGCTTGATCCCGTTGATGTACGGAAGGGCGCTGGTGATGAGGTGTCGAGCCATCGCGGGCTGCTCCCAGGTCGCTGCGTGGGGCGACGATCGCGTCGGATTTCCGGTGGGCGGCTCGTCGCCGGTGAACCTTGAAATCGTATCCGACATGGGTGGGCCGCCCGCTTCCCGTTTTAAGGCGTGGGAAGGGGGCGGCCGGGGTGGTGGTCGGGCAGGGGAGGTTACGGGCGCCAGTTCTCCAGCACGCCGTCGTAGACCTCGACGTCCGTCAGCTCGCGCGGGGTCGGGCCCGCGTGGAAGAGGGCCGTGTTGCCGGTCTTCAGCTTCCGGAGGTAGTCGAAGGCCTTGTTGTCGTGCTCGCCGAAGGCGACGAAGGAGAAGAAGACGCCCGGGTGGTCCTTCGCCGCGTCCGTGAGGGACTGGGTGGCGGGGGTCTTGGCGTCCGGGGCGCCGTCCGTCTGGAAGATCACCAGGGCCGGGTCGGTGGTGCCCGACCCCTGGTAGTGGGTGAGGACTTCCTCCACGGCGGCGTGGTAGCTCGTACGGCCCATGCGGCCGAGGCCGGCGTGCAGGTCGTCGACCTTGTTCTCGTGCTCGGCGAGCGTGAGGGCGCCGGTGCCGTCCAGCTCGGTGGAGAAGAAGACGACGTGGACGGTCGCGTTCTGGTCCAGGTGGGCGGCGAGGGCGAGGGCCTGTTCGCCGAGGGCCTGGGCGGAGCCGTCCTTGTAGTAGGCGCGCATGGACGACGAGCGGTCGAGGACGAGGTAGACCTTGGCGCGCGTGCCGGTGAGGTCCCGCTTCTGGAGCGCGGTACCCGCTTCCTGGTACGCCGTGACCAGGGCCGGGGCTTCTGCCTTGACGTGGGCCGCCGTGACGGCGCTGGTACCCGGCGTCGCCTCGGCGTCGCCCTCGGTCACGTCGGCTTCCGCCTCGGCTTCGCCTTCGGCGTCTTCGTTCCCACCCGCACCACCCGTGCGGCTTTCGACGTCGGCTGCGGGTGCCACCTGCGGGGCCTCGCCGCCGTCGGCGACCGCGGGCTCGTCCACCTGCGCGGCCACCGGGGTGACCTCCTCGGCGACGACCGGCTCGGCCTCGACGACCGTCTCGGCGACCGGCTCCGCCTCGGGCTCGGCGACGGCGGCAGTCTCGGCCACGGGCACGGTCTCGACGACCGGCTCCGCCTCCGCGGCTGCTTCCGTCTCGACCGGAGCCGCGGCCTCGGCAACGGGCTCGGCCTCTACGACTGCTCCCGTCTCGGCGACGGGCTCCGCCTCGACGGTCGGCTCGGCCTCGGGCTCGGCAGCGGCTTCGGCCTCGGGCTCGGCCTCGGCTCTGGGTTCGGCCTCAGCGACCGGTCCCGCCTCGGGCTCGGCGGCAGCCTCGACCTCTGCCTCGACCTCAGTCGCGGCCACGGGCTCAGCCTCGGCGGCAGGTTCGGCCTCTACGGTCGGCACAGCCTCGGACTCGATGACGGGCTCGGCCTCAGCAACGGGCTCCGTCTCGGGGTCGAGCTCTGCGACGGGCTCGGTGACGGGCTCGGTGACGGGTTCGACCTCGGCGTTCGCCTCCGTCTCGGCGACGACCTCGACCTCGGCGGTCGGCTGGACCTCGACCTCGACCTCGGCCTCAGCGGCTGCCTCCGTCTCGGCGGCGGGCTCGGCCTCGACCTGGGCCTCAGCAACGGGCTCGGCGACGGGCTCGGCCTCGACGGTCTCCGTCTCGGCGGTGGGCGTCGCCTCCGCGGCGGGGGCGAGGGTGGGCTCGGTTTCTGCTGCTGCCGTTGTGGATGGTTCCGGGGTTTCCTCGGTCGCGTGCTCTGTCGCAGGCGTCTCTTCCACGGAAGGGGACGGGGTCTGCTTCGGCACCGTCACATTGTCGAAGGCGGCCGAAACCAGCTCGTCGACCACGGAGGGCGTGGGCTCGGACGCGGGAGCCGGGATGGTGGCCTCGGCCTCCGGTACGGGGGTGGAGGCCGGCTCGGCCTCCGGAGAAAGCGTCGGCTCCGCGGCGGGAGCCGGGACCGTCGCGGTCGACGTGGCCTCTCGCGAGGTCTCCGCGTCGGCGTCACGACCCTTGCGTGAGCGGCCGATCGCATTCCGCAGGAGAGTGAGAATGCCCATGTGCGCAACCCTTCGCGTGAGTTGATCCCGTCAATCCCTGGCCAGGACGGACACGTAAGGTTAGCGGCCATAGATGGTGATCTTCGGCAGGGGCGGCACACCGGACGACCGTCACGTCAACCCCCTTACAGCGCCCACTGGTTCACTTTCCTACCACGGGGATATGTCGGAATTCGGGGTTCCATCGCGCGCCTTCCCCCGATATCACGCTTGTGTCAAGGGATGGCAAGGGGAGAGTAAAGCGGCGTCCGGGCCCCGGCACGGCTTCGGTCAGTGCGGTGAGGCGATCGCCCTGGCCGCCGCGACCTCCTGCCGCACCGGTTCGAGCACGCTGTCCGAGGGCCCCATGAGATCGGTGCGGACGGCGACGAGCACGTCCGTCTCGCGCAGGCCCTCGGACAGCTCCCGCAGTTGGCGCGCGATGGTGGAGATCTCGACGGCGGACGGCTCGGCCGCGCCCTGTTTGACGCGGACCCGGGCGGCGGTCGTCGCGTCCACGATCCGTTCGACGGCGACGACGAGCGGCATCCAGGCGGCGGCGCGGCGCCCGCTGGGCGGCGGTTCGGTCAGCGCGCGCTGGAACTCCGTACGGATGGAGGACAGGTCGCGGTACAGGCGGCGCCTGCTGCGGGCGCGGGCCGCGGGCTCGGCGGAGTCCCCGAAGGCCAGCTCGACGTAGCCCGCGGTGTCGGCGACCGCGTCCGCGAGCCGGTCGCCGACCCGGGCGTGCCAGCTCTCCGGCCAGAGGAGGTATCCGGCGACCAGGGCGATGGCGCAGCCGATGAGGGAGTCGACGAGGCGGGGGACGATCAGCCCGGTGCCCTGGTGGTTGAGGATGTCGGACAGCAACAGGATCACCGGGGTGATGGCGGCGGTCTGATAGCCGTAGCCACGGGGGGTCAGGGCCGGGATGAGCGCGGCGAGCAGCATCAGCACGGGCACGTCCCACCAGCCGCGCGGCACCACGGTCAGCACGGCCGCCGCGACCACGAGGCCCGCGACCGTGCCGAGCGCGCGCAGCAGCGCCCGGGAGAAGACGGAGCCGTAGTCGGGCTTCATGACGAACGTGATGGTGAGCGCGACCCAGTACGAGCGCGGCACCGCGACGGTCGAGACCAGCACCTGGCCGAGGCCGATGCACAGGGCGAGGCGGATGCCGTAGCGCCAGGAGGCCGCCGACAGCAGGACGTTGCGGGTGGCGCGGGCGGCGCGGACGCGGAGCACGGCGGGCCGGCCGAGGCGGTCGTCGAGGGCGTGCGGGTCGGGGGACCGTTCCGTCACGACGTCGGCGGCGTGCCGCAGGGCGTGGTCGACGGCGCGCCCGGTCTCGTCGGCCGGGGCGGGCAGCCGCAGTTCCAGGGGGCCGGTGCCGCCGGTCTCGACGGTCTCGGCCAGTCGGCGTACGGCGGCGGCGATCTCGGCGGGCAGCGGTTCGCCCCGCTGGTGGGCGGCGGGGGCGGCCTCGACGACGGGGGTGACGGCGTTCAGCTGGGCGAGCAGCCGGACGAGGTCGGGGCTGCGGCCGTGGTGGAAGGCGCGCCGGGCGAGGACGATGTCGTACGACTCGTTCAGGGACTGGGTGACGGTGACGCGGAGGCGTTCGTAGTCGTCGGTGCCGCTCGCGGCGAGCAGGTCCCCGACCGTCCGGTACGTGCTCGCGACGGCGGACCGCTCCGGCACCCCCGAGCGCAGCGGCCAGGCGAGCAGGGTCAGCGCGAGGACGAGGAGCCCGCCGCCGGACATCAGCAGCGGGGCGAGCCACCAGGCGCCGGGCAGCGGAAGTCCGGCGCCGATCACGCAGTTGAGGAGCAGCAGCAGTCCGGTGACGGAGGCGACGGCGCCGATCGACGAGATCATCCCGGAGATCAGGGCGACCCCGGTCACGGCGGCGACGGCGACCCAGCCGTGCCCGAAGACCGCGGCGCCGATCGTGACGCCGATCGCGCCGAAGAACTGCGGGACGGCGATGTTGAAGATCCGCATGCGGTACGCGTCCGCGGTGTCGCTGATGACTCCGGACAGCGCGCCCATGGAGGCCAGGGCGCCGTACGCGGGCCGGCCGTAGGCGAGGCCGATGGCGAGGGGGAGCGACAGGGCGACGGCGGCGCGGGCGGCGGCGGCCCGGTTGACGGGCACCCGCTGTGGTTTGAGGTTCCTGACCAGCCAGTCGGGAGGGGTGAGGCCGATGGGGAACTCGCGGGACATGTACCGAGTATGGCGGTTTTCCCGGGGGCGGACCCGGCTCAGTCCCGCTGGTGGAGGGTGAGGTCGACGACGAGGGCGCGGTGGTCGCTGCCGCTGATCCGCAGGAAGAAGGCCCGTTCGGCGGAGAAGCCGGCCGACACGAGGACGTGGTCGATCTGCGCGCCGAACGTCGGTGTGGTCCTGGACGGCCAGCTCGGGGCGCGCGGTGAGCCGGCGAGCCGGGCGCTGTCGCGCAGCCCGGTGTCGAGGATGCGGCGGAAGGCGGCGTGGTCCTGGGAGGCGTTGAAGTCCCCGGCGAGAACGGTGGGTTCGCCGGACTTCGTGGCATAGTCGCGCAGTTCGCCCAATTCGTGCCGCCATACGTCGAGTTGGCCCGGGAGCGGGGGCATCGGATGCGCGAGCTGCAGCCGTACGGCGTGGCCTTGCACGTCGGCGACGGCGCCCGGCATGCCCATGGTTCCGCGCACTCCGTCGGCGCCCGTCAGCGGGAACCGGCTCATGACGACCGACCCGTCGGACCCGGCCCCCTCGACCGCCTCACGGTACGGATAGACGCCCCCGCTGCCCCCGAAGGCGTCCTCCAGCGCCCGTGAACACCCGTACTCGCACTCCTCGACGAACAGGATGTCGGGCCCGCGCTGCCGTACGGCGGCGATGAGCGAACCGGTACCCCGGCCGAACTCCACGTTGGAGGTCATGACCCGCAGCTCGGCGAGCGGCTTCCCGTGGGGTTCGGCGGCCTTGCCGTAGGGCTCGATGAACCAGGCGAGGAACCCCAGGACGGCGACTCCCCACACCAGTCCGGTCCACCAGCGCGTGAGCAGGGCGAGCAGCAGGGCGAGGCCGGTCGGCGCGAGCAGCCACGGCAGGAACGCCAGCAGTTGCGGTACGGGCGTGATCCCGTCGGTGTCGGCCGCCCGGCAGCCCACGACGACGCTCACCCCGGCCAGCAGCAGCCCGGCCACCCAGATCGCAAAGGTCCGTCCGGTCCGCCGTTCCCGGTACGCCGGTTGCTCCGCGCCCGTCCACTCAGCCGCCGCAGTGTCCAACTCCCGGCCTTCCGCTCGTCCGCGTGGGGTGTCCGAATTCTCCCCTGAAGAGGGGGTGCGGCGGTGGAGGGTTGCGAGGGTTGCCCGATGCGAAGTCCGGTCGGTGGCGCCTTCCGCGTGCTCGGGCGGAGTCAGGCACCCACGCTTGTCGACTGCTCGGCCTGAGTCTGCAAGGGCGCCTCGGCCGCCCGCCGGTAGCGCGCGTACGCGTCGGCCAGCGCGGCGGTCAGAGCCACCGTCAGACCCACGGCCAGCAGCAGCCAGCTGACGAACCGGAGGGTCTCGGTGAGGGCGTCGTACACCGCGCCCGCGGCCATGCGGGACACGTCGGGCGGCAGGTCGTCGAGGGTGAGCCTGCGGCCGACGGTGATCGCGACACCGAGCAGGGCGGCGCCCAGCGCGGTGCCGAGGCCCGTCGCGAGGACCGCTCGGCGGCGGCGCACGGCGATGACGATCCCGACCGCTGCGAAGACGACCGACGCCACCGGCAGCCAGAAACCGGCGACTTCGAGCACGTGGAACCCCTTCCGGAGCCGGGCCAGGTCCTCGGCCTCGAGCACGGTGATCTCGGTGTGCTCGACGGGGATCCGGTTGGCCAACGGCATGTGGTCGTCGGCGAGTCGGCGCTTGACCCGCTCGGTGACGGGTGCGAGGTCGACGGTCACCGCACCCTCGCGGTCCTCGCGCAGCGCCCGCATCACGGCGTCGTGCGCGGCCATGTTGGCGGCCTCCCACGCGGTGCGGTAGGCCTCGGTCTCGGTGAACGAGCGCACGGCGTCCCGTACGAAGTGGTTCACCGGCCCCTGGAGCCTTGGCCGTACGTGGACTTCGCGCAGGATGTCGTCGGTGACGCCGGCCGCGATGGCGTCCCGGACGTCGTCGTCGGCGGCGAGCGGCGCCATGGTGGCCTCGTACCGCTCGGAGTCGCCGAGCCCGTACGTCGCCCACGTCGACAGCGCGCCGAGCGGCGCGAGGAGGCAGGCGAGCACGATCAGCACGGCCGACAGAGCGCTCCGGACACGAGGGGACACGTCTTCAGGCAAGGCCTCCCGGCCGCCGTACGCGACCGGGTTGACTGCAAATGGGCGCATATGACAAGCCGAACGGGCAACCGCCGCACTCGAAAGGCCGCCCGTGACCCCGTCCCGGACCTCGCCGGAGGCCCCCGACGGCGTGCTCACCCTGTGCATCCCAGTGGCCCCAAGGGCTTTGGCCGCTCAGGTGGAGCCCTCACCCGAACGGGTGTTTCCTGGATCTGGGGAAAAGGAGGCCGATATGCGCACCACCCCGGCCCTGCGGACTCTTGCCGCGGCCCTGCTCAGCGGCGGTGTACTGACCGTCGCGGCCGCAGGCACCTCCATGGCGGCGGCTCCGTCGGCGCACGCCGGCGACGGTGGCGGCTCCGGCAGTCCCGTCTGGGGCACCGTCGTCTCCCGTGGAGAACTGAACCTGCGGCTTCAGCCCAGCACCAACTCGCCTGTCGTCGGCTCGCTCTCACCGGGCAGCCAGGACCGCGTCCAGTGCGCGGTGAGCGGGCAGAGCGTGTCCGGCAACAACAGCTGGTACTGGCTCGTCGGCGCCCATGCCTGGGCCAGCGCGGCCTTCGTCGACACCGGTGGCCGGTGGGTGCCGAGTTGCTCGGACCCGTGTCCCGACCAGAAGGACGGGACGTGGCACAACGCGCACCGGGACAACAACCGGAACCCGGCCGACGACCCCGGCTGGCGTGTGACCGCCTCCGGTTCCTGGACCTTCACCGTCTCCAGCGCGTGGAGCTGGACCGTGTCCGGTTCCTCCCCGAACTCCTGGGACTGGGTCCCAGGTGGCAGGTGAGTAGGTGAGTGAGGGAGACGCATGAGGCCCCGGCAGTCCGCCGGGGCCTCGTGCGCCGTGGCGCCGAATGCCGTCGTGCGCCGTAGCGCCCTGTGCCGCTCCGACGTCCTGCGACGTCGGAGCGGCACAGGACGACGTCAGCTCGCCTTTCCCGCCGCGTCCTCGTGCGTGTAGTAGCGGTAGAACGCCACCGCGAACACGCCCACCGCCACCGGCAGCGACATGAACACGGACCGCAGGACGGTCGCGTCGGTCTGGCTGTACAGGAAACCGAACGCGCAGCCCGCGAACACTGCCCACACCAGCGCGTGCAGTTCGCGGCGCAGCGTGGGCGCCACCATGCGGACGCCGATGTAGGCCGCCGCGAACGCGATGGCGCACACGAAGCCGAACAGCACGTTCCAGCCCGTGATGCCACCGGCGTTCCGGTTGATGGCGGCGGCCCAGTAGCCGTAGATGAGCCCGCCGGTGACGGGTACCGCCCACTTCGCGATCGTGTGGGTCTGTTCCCCGAAGACGTCGGTCGATCCTGATGTACGTGGTGTCCCTGACACGGGTGCGGCTTGAGCCATGGAAGGACTCCTCTCTGCTCGCCCCGCCTTCCAGGTCACACCTCGCCGGAGCCCCTGGCAAGTCGGGACGGGACGCCCACGGAGCCCCCTTTCACCGGGCCGCGCCACCGGCGCGGCGATCAAGGCCGGGTGCTCCGCCGGGATGCGGTGATCATGGTCGCGTGCTTCGCTGAGGTGCATGAAGCTCGTACTTTTTGGTGCCACCGGCATGGTCGGCAGCCGTATCGCCACGGAGGCGTCGGCGCGCGGACACCAGGTCGTCGCGGTCAGCCGGTCCGGACAGTCCCCGGTCCCCGGGGTCGCCGCCACGGCGGCGGACGCCTCGGACGCGGAGAAGGTCGCCGAACTGGTGGCCGACGCGGACGCGGTGGGGTCGGCCTGCGTCCCGCCCCGGGACGGCTCGGATCCCCGCGAACCCTTCCTCGCCCTCAACCATTCCCTGGTGGAGGGTGTCCGGACGGCCGGGGTGCACCGGCTCGTGATCGTCGGCGGCGCGGGCACCCTGGAGGTCGCTCCCGGTGAGGCCGCCTGTGACCAGCCCGACTTCCCCGAGGCCTACCTTCCCGAGGCGCTGGCGCACCGCGACGCCCTCGCCTACCTGCGGACCGACGTCGACGACCTCGACTGGACCTACATCTCACCCGCCGCCGAGATCGGCCCCGGCGAACGCACGGGCGAATTCAGGATCGGCGGCGACCGCATGCTGACCGACGCGGAAGGCCACAGCCGGATCAGCGCCGAGGACTACGCGATGGCCTTCGTCGACCAGCTGGAGATGCCCATTCACCCGCACGGCCGCATGTCCGTCGCTTACTGAGAGCACGAACAAGGAGGCGGTACGGCGAGGTGGCCGACCGGAGATCCGTACTCGGCCCGCTCCCGCACGCCGGGCCGCTGGACGCCGTCCGGCGGCAGAAACCACTGTGGGTGCACGGGCGCAGCGTCGCCTGGGCGCCGCCACTGCTGTTGCTCGTCGGCATCGCCCTGCTCGACGCGAACACCTCCGGCAGATTCCGGATCATCTCCTGGGTGGTGCTGGTACCGGCCATCGCGGCGACGATCTGCGGGGTGCTGGGCACGGTGGCTCTCGGCGTGCTGTCGCTGCTCACCTACGGCGCTGTGGACACGTCGTGGCCGCACCAGTACCAGACGGGCCTGCCGGATCTCATTCTCGTCCTGGCGGGCGGCGTCCTCGCGACCCTCGCCTGCTCGGTGCGGGTGCGCGGCGAGCGGCGCATGCTGCACATGCGGGATGTCGCCGAGACGACCCGGCGCACCGTGCTGCGTCCGATGCCGTCGGGCTTCGGTGGCCTGGACCACGCGGCCGTCTACCTCACCGCTGACAGCGAGGCCCGGGTCGGCGGCGACTTCTACGACATCCAGCCCGGCCTGCACGGCACCCGTCTGCTGCTCGGTGACGTCCAGGGCAAGGGACTCGGGGCGGTGGAGGCGGCGGCCGCGCTGCTCGGCACGTTCCGTGAGGCGGCGTACCACGAGCGGGTCCTCGACACGGTCGCCGGCCGGCTGGAGATCAGGATGCTGCGGCACGTCCGCTACTGCGCGGCGCTCGGCCGCGACGAGGGCGACCGTTTCGCGACCGGGGTCCTGGTCGCCTTCCCCGAGAACACACCGGACACCGTCGAGGTCATCAACTTCGGCCACGAACCTCCGCTCGTGGTCACCCCCGGCGGCCTACGGAGCCTGCCGCCCGGGGACGGACTCCCGCTCGGCCTCAGCGAGTTGGCGCTCGCGCCGCCGCCGGTGCTCCGTGTCCCGCTCGCTCCCGGCGAGACACTGCTCCTGGTCACGGACGGGGTGACGGAGGCCCGCGACGCGGCGGGCGACTTCTTCCCGCTCCGCAGCGCCCTCGCGAAGGCGCTGGCACGGGACCCGCGCACCGCGGACCCGCACCTCCTCGTACGGTTCGTGCGCGACGGCACCCTGGACCACTGCGGGGGCCGGCTCGCCGACGACACGACGATCTTCGCGGTACGGCGCCGGGCGCGCGGCGAGCGCCGGACGTAGCGGGAGCCAGGGACGCGGACTTCGGGACCTGGGCCGGGCCGGACGTTCGCACACTTCGCGTCCCCCGTTTGCATGCGCAGCCGTTACGGTGCTGAGGTACCTGATCGATGGGGGAGGGAACCTATGCCCGGAACCGTGCTGCTCCTCGCTGCCTCGCCGGTGGGCAAGGGGTGTCTGGTGGACGCGGCCTCCGTGCTCCCCGTGCTCGCGGCCGTCGCCCCGTCGGTGCTGTCGGGCACCGACACCGCGAACGTCGTCGAACTGGCCGACCCGTTGGAGCCGCAGGCCGTGCTGACCCGGCTGCGCGCGGCGGCGACGGCGCCGGGACCGCTGACGATGTTCCTGACGGGGCAGCTCCAACTGGACCGCCGCCAAAGGCTTCCGCACCTCGCGCTGGCCCGCACCACCCCGTCGACGGTCCGCTACACGGCCTTCCCCTGGCACTGGGTCACCGAGGAACTCCGGCTGCGCCCACCGGGTTCGACGACCGTCTTCATCGACCTGCACGCGGACGCGGACACCTGGACGCTCCTCGCCGGGCGCCCTCTGACGGTGGGACCGGCGACCGCGCTGTACGGCCGCGTCGCCCCGCCGCCGGCCCGTCGTACGGTGGCGCAGCCGACGTACATGAGAGCCGTCGCCACCCTTCTCCGCAGCGGCCATCGCCCTCCTCTCCTCCAGCTCCACCAGCAGGCCCTGGCGAGGACGTCGGGCGAGGAGACCGCCCGGCCGGGGGCGGCGGACCTGGTGTTCGCACCCGGGCAGTCGTGGGCCGGACAGCCATGGCCCCCGGCACCGGGGTTCACGACCGTGACGTCTCCGCCGCTAACCCCGCCGCCCCCGCCGATTCCACCGACCGTGCCGCCCGCGCCGCCCGTGATCCTCCCCGGCCAAACGGCTCAGCACGTGAGTTCACCGCCGTCCGATCCGCACGAGGAGATCACCGTCGCCGTCCGGGACGGTCGGCACGACGAGGCTCTCGCTCTGGCGGGGCGGCGGGAGCGGGACGCGCTGCGCGCGCACGGGGCCGGCTCCGAACAGGTGCTGCACTGGATGGAGGTACGGGCGGACCTGGCGATGTTCGCGGGGGACCCGGAGCGCAGCTGCCGTATCTGGCTGGCTGTCGCGGGGACCCGGCTGGACGCCGGCCAGGCGCCGGACGCCCCGGAGGTGGAGTCGGCCGTGGACCGTGCCCACCACCAGTGGGGCCGTGTCGACGATCCGGCGCGGGCCCGCGAACTCGGCGCGGAGCTGGCCCGGTTGAGGCTGCGCGTGCCCGGCCGCCGGGAGGGCGCGCTCGACCACGTGCGTCAACAGCTGAGCCAGTTGCAGACGCAGGCCTTGAGTCCGCAGGCCTGAGTGCGCGGGCCTGAACCGCGGGCCCGCGTCCTGGATCTGCGTCCGGGGGAGTTCAGTCGTCGGCCGACAGCGAAGCCAGCGCCCCCGACACCAGGGTCCGTACGCCCGGCGCGACCGTGCTGAGGTCGGGGGCGAAGTGCGGACTGTGGTTGCTGGGCACGGCCGCGAGCCGGGTCATGAGGTCGTCGCCGCCCGGGGCCGCGTTCCAGACGTCGGCCGGAGTACTGGTCACGAACCAGTAGGAGTAGGGGATCCCACCGGCCGCGAGCCGCGGGAAGTCCTCGCTCGCCATGGCCGGACCGGGGTCGAGGATCGCCCCGGCGCCGAAGACCTCGCCGTGCACGGCGGCGATCCGCCGGTCGGTGTCGGCGTCGTTGACGGTCATCGGGAAGTCGCTGCTGACGGTGATCCCAGGCTCGCTCGGGCAGCCGGCCGCCACGCACTCGCCCGCCGCGACGCGCCGCACGGCGGCGATCATCCGCTCCCGCACGTCCTGCGACTGGGTCCGCAGGTTCAGGGCGATCCGGGCCTCGGACGGGATGATGTTGTGCCGGGTGCCGGCCTCGATCCGCCCCACCGTGAGCACGGCGGAATCCTGGGCCGCGATCTCCCGGCTGACGACCGTCTGGAGCCGCGTCACGATGTACGCCGCCGTCACCACCGGGTCGACGGTCGCCTCGGGCCGTGAGCCGTGCCCGCCCCGCCCGTGCACGACGATGTCGATGTCGGTCGAGGCGGACATGATCAGGCCCGGGGTGTGCGCGTACAGCCCGGCGGGGCCGGGCACCGCGTGCTGGGCGAGCAGCACGTCGGGCCGCGGGAAGCGTTCGTGGAGCCCGTCCGCGACCATGCGGGCCGCGCCCTCGCCGGTCTCCTCGGCGGGCTGCCCGACCAGCACCAGCGTGCCGGACCAGGTGTCGCGCCCGGCCGCGAGCGCCTCCGCCGCACCGGTCAGCCAGGTGACGTGCAGATCGTGACCGCAGGCGTGCATGACTCCGTCGGTCCCCGAGGCGTACGGCAGCCCGGTCTCCTCGGCGACGGGCAGCGCGTCCATGTCGGCGCGCAGCAGGACGGTGGGCCCGTCCCCGTTCCGCAGGACGCCGACGACGCCCGTACCGCCGACGCCCTCGGTCGTGTCGTACCCGGCCTTGCGCAGCCGCTCCGCGAGGGCGGCGGCCGTGCGGTGTTCGCGCAGCGACAGCTCGGGATGCCGGTGCAGGTCGCGGTAGAGGTCCTCCAGGGCGAGGACCGGGAGGTCGGCGGTGAGGTCCAGCGCAGTGCGAGCGGCTGTAGAGGTCACGGGGCCAGCGTAGGCGCCGCGTGACCCTCGTAAGGGGGGATTCGCCACTGTCCTGCGACCCGACCCGCGGGGCGACTGCCGACCCGGCCGCGGGCACGCCCGGCGGGTGGGTCACGCAGGGGTGCGGACCCCGGTGTGGCACTCGAACCAGACGGTCTTGCCGCGTCCCGGCAGCGGATGCCAGCCCCACCGGTCGGTCACCGCGTCCACGATCAGCAGCCCGCGCCCGCCCTCCGCCGGTTCGCCGTCCACAGCTGTGGACAGAGGTGGCCGGTGCGCCCGGGGCGGCCGCGGACAGGTGTCGGTCACCTCCACCCGTACGCCGTCCGTTCGCCACAGCATCAGCAGTGCGGCGCGCCGGTCGGGCACATGACGTACGACGTTCGTGACCAGCTCGGTCAGTGCCAGCGTCGCCGCCTCCGTCAGCTCCGGCATCTCCCAGGCGACCAGGTACGCCTTCAGGATCCGGCGCAGTTGCCGCGCCGAGTGCTCACCCACGGTGAAGCGGATGCCGTACCTCGCGTCGATCGTCCCGTTCGGCAGGTCAGTTGCATGATTCACGACTCCAGCGTGGAGTGGTCCGATTACGCTCGGCTACAAGTCGAATTGAACGCCGCCCGGCGTTCGGACCCGGGGGTGACCGTCCCATGCCCAACATCCGCGAACTGGACCCCAGCGCTTCCCCGTTGGACTACTTCGGCTCGGAGCTGCGTCGGCTGAGAGAGGCCGCGGGGCTGAAACAGGGCGAGCTGGGCGACATCATCTTCTGCACCGGCTCCCTGATCGGCCAGGTCGAGACCGCTCACAAGGTGCCGACCCGGGATTTCGCCGAGCGCGTCGACGCGGCCCTGCTGACGGGCGGGGCGTTCTCCCGCCTCGTGGGGCTGGTCCTGCGAAGCCAGTTGCCGATGTGGTTCCAGGCGTACGCGGAGATGGAGGCGAGGGCCGCCTATATCTACTCGTTCCAGGCGCAGTTGGTGGACGGGCTTCTCCAGACCCAGGGGTACGCGCGGGCGGTGTTGGGATCGCGGAGCGAAGAGGACCTCGACGCCAGGGTGGCCGCCCGGCTGGAGCGGCAGCGGGTCCTGGCCCGGGACGAACCGCCCGTGGCGTGGGTCGTGTTGGACGAGGCGGTGTTGCATCGGCGGGTCGGGAGCGCAGAGGTCATGCGAGACCAACTCGGTCGTCTGTTGCATCTGCCGGGTGACGGCTGGACGCAGGTCCAGGTGCTGCCGTTCGAGGCCGGTCAACACCTCGGATCGATGGGTTCGTTCAACCTCCTGCGCTTCGAAGACGACCCGGACATCGTCTACACCGAGGACTTCGTGCAGGGGCACATGACGGCCAATCCGGCGAGTCTCAAGGAGGGCTTCCTTCGATACGATCATTTGAAGGCCGCTGCCCTGTCCGTTGAGGCCTCGGCCGAGCTGATCGCTCGTGTGATGGAGGAGCGTTATGGGCACCAGCCAGGATCTGACGGCGGCGCGGTGGCGTAAGTCGTCGTACAGCGGCGACACCGGAGGTCAGTGCGTCGAGGTGGCCCTCCTGGCCACTCGCGTAGCCCTCCGCGACTCGAAGGACCCCGCCCTCGGGGTCTTCACTGTCGGGGCCGACGTCTTCGCCGCCTTCGTCGGGGCAGCGGTGGACGGCACCCTGCTCGGCTGATGGAGGAACGCCATGGGGAACAGCCCGGATCTGACGCGTGCGCGGTGGCGTAAGTCGTCGTACAGCGGCAGCAGCGGCGGCGAGTGCGTCGAGGTGGCCCCCCTGGCCACTCGCGTAGCCCTCCGCGACTCGAAGAACCCTGGCCAAGGGGTTTTCACTGTCGGGGCCGACGCCTTCGCCGCGTTCGTCGGGGCAGCCGTGGACGGCACTCTCTGACGGGTGCGGGGCCCGGGGCAGGTCAGGTGAACGTCGGCGGGCGCCGGGCGCCGTCTACGGAGCGGCGTGTGAGGCGGTGTGCGCGGCGGGGACCGGTTCGGCCGCTCTCGCCGGGCCGACGTTCGCCGCCGTGACCAGCGCGGCGACCGCGATGAGGGCGGCCAGGAGCCCTCTGGAGTAGCGCGCGGAAATACGTCGGAGCATGGGGGACCTCGCAACAACAGCGGCGTATTAAGCATGCTTAATCCGCCGCTTAACGTAGAGGCTCCCGGGCTCACATCGCAAGAGGGCACTTGAGGTTGGACAGTAGTCAAAAGCTGGACCGACTTAACTCGGCTTAATGGCATGCTTAACCCATGGCGGAGCGGGACGACCCTGAGATCATCGGGCGCAGGGTGCAACAGCTGCGCACGGAACGTGGTTTGACGCAGAAACAGCTCGCGGAGCCCGCGTACACGCCCGCCTACATCTCCACCTTGGAGGCCGGCCGGGTGCGGGCCTCCGAACCGGCGCTGCGGCACATAGCCGGACGGCTCGGGGTCGCGTACGAGGAACTGGCGACCGGGCTGCCCGCCCATCTCGCCACCGACCTGAGGCTCAGGCTGACCGACGCGCAGCGCACACTCGCCACCGGAGAGGCCGAGCCGGCCGCCGAGGTCTACGCCGCGCTGCTCGCGGAGGCGGATGCCCACGGGCTGGTCGCCGAGCAGGCCGCGGCGCTCCTCGGGCTCGGCGAATGCGCCCTGGACATCGGGGACTTGGAGACGGCGCAGCGGCGTTTCGAGGAGTCCGAGCAGCGGCTGGGGGACGCGCCGCTGCCGCAGCGGGTGCCCGCCGTGCGCGGCCGGGCGGTCTCCCACTACCTCGCCGGTGAACTCCGTTACGCCTGCTACCTGTTCGAGTCCACTCTCGACGAACTCAACCGGACGGGCCTGCACGACCCCGAAGCGCTGCTCCTGCTCTACACGGGAGTCATCGCGCCCTACATGGACATGGGCGCGCACGCCCGTGCCGCCCAGGCCGCCGAGTTCGCGCTCGCCCTCGCGCCGCAAGTCGGGGACCCGGCCCTGGTGGCGCGGATGCACCGATCGGTGGCGCGGACGATGATCGCCGAGGGGCGGATCGTCGAGGCCGACGCCTCCCTCGCCAAGGCCGCCGAGCTCTACCGGCAGCTCCAGATCCGCACCGAGCTCGCCAACTGCCACTGGATGCGCGGATACCTGTACGCACAGAACGGCGAACTGGAGCGCGCCGAGAGCGAGTTGCGGGAGGCTCAGGCCATGCTCTCCGCCAAGCGGGCCGCGCTCTACACCAGCCAGGTCGCGGTGGAACTGGCCGACGTGCTGCACCGGCGCGGCAAGTCCGACGAGGCCGGCGAGCTGCTGCAACAGGTGCTCGGCGATCTGCATTCCGAGCGGGGCGCCATCCACTCGGCCGCCGCGCACCGCCTGCTCGGCATCATCGCGGAGGACGCCCGGGACACCGAGGCGGCCGAGGAGCACTATGTGCGGGCGATGAGCCTGCTGGAACGGGCCGGGGCGGCGGGCGACCTGGCGGACCTGTGCCGGCTGCTGGGCGACCTGCTGCGCCGCACCGGCCGCGTGGAAGCGGCCCTGGATGCCTACCGCACCGGCCTCGGCCATCGCACCGCCCCCGGCACGACGACCCTCGGCCCGGCCCCGGCCCAACCCCCGCTCTGACCTCGGACGGGGTGGCCAACCCCTTCTGACCTCGGATGCCGTCGGCGGACTGCCTCCGCGTCCGACGGCTGGGCGGCGGGCCGCCTTGGTGTGGGACGCGGGCGGCCCTTCTGGCGTCGCACGGCCTGGGCGGCCGCCCTGCACCGGACACGCCGGACCGGCGGGGGCGTCAGGCCATGCCGTCCACCGCGTCCTTCGCTTCCTTCAGACCCGCCCCCGTGGCCTCCCGGTATGCCTTGATCGCCTGGATCTTCTTGCCCTCGCGCACGAGAGCGATGACCTCGGGCAGGTGCGGGGGATCCTCGCGGATGCTGAGCCGGTCGAGTATCAGGTCGAGCTGGTGCTCGACGTGGGCGAGCCTGCGGTCGGTGCGGGCGAGCTTGCCTTCCAGAGCGGCGAAGCTGGCGACGATGAGCCCGGCGAGGGCGATAAGACCAGTTAATTCCATGGTCACCGATCCTAGAGCGCCTCGCCCGGGGAACCGAGGCGACGCAACAGGCCGAGCAGCGTGGCCCGTTCACTCTCGTCCAGCGGACCGAAGGACGCGGTGAGGACCTCGCGGGTGACGGCACGCCCCGTCGTCACGACGCGCTCGCCGGCCTCCGTCAGGTGGTGCTCGATACGCCGGCCGCGACCGGGCCGCCGTTCGATGAGGTGCTGGGCCGCCAGCCGCGAGGCAAGGGTGCCGAAGGACTGGTCGCCCTGGAAGGTCGCGACCGCCAGCTCGTGCGCGGACGCTCCGGGCGTACGGGCGATCGCCCGCAGCGCGTCCCACTGCGCCAGCGTCGTGCCGACCGCCGCGAGGCGGGTGTCGAGCGTGCGGTGATGCCGGTACTGCGCCTCCTTCACGGCACGCCCCAGCTCTTCGAGATCGACGGGGGCCAGGGGAGCCGGGGGCGAATGCGGGCCCACGGCGGCCGGAGCGGCGAGGCCGGCGCCAGCCCCGGTGTCGGCACCGGCAGCAGTCCCGGCCTCGGCGCCGGTTCCGCTCGCGGCGGCGGGCCCGGTGGCGCCATCGGCAGTAGTCCCGGTGCCGGTCCCGCTGCCGACAGCAGTCCCTGTGCCTGTCCCGGCAGCAGTCCCGGTCTCGGCAGCAGTCCCGGTCCGGGCCGGATCGGCTGCGGCGCGGGCCCCGGGGTTCTCATGGTTCTCGGTCATGTCCGCATCCTAATCCAGAATCTAAGGTTGCGTATATACGTATGCGTAGATACGGTGGGGCGCATGACCGACACCGAGATGCGTACCCGTACCTTCCACTCACGCCCCGACCTCCCCCTCACCCTCACCGAGACCGGCCCCGCCGACGGCCGCCTCGCGCTCGTCCTGCACGGCGGCGGCGGACCCGTCACCGTCCAGGGCATCGCCGCGCACCTGGCCGGCCGGCACGGCATGCGCGCCGTCGTTCCCACACACCCCGGCTGGAACGGGACCGAGCGTCCCGACTGGTTCACCGGCGTCGACGACCTGGCGATCGCCTATCTGCACTGGCTCAGGGACGAGGGCCACCGTGACGTCCTCGTCGTCGGCTCCTCGCTCGGCGGCTGGACCGGGGCCGAGATGGCCTTCCGCGACGACGGCGCGTTGATCAGTTCTCTGGTGCTGGTCAACGCGGCGGGCGTGGCCGTCCCGGGAGAGCCGGTCCGCGACATCTTCGGGCTCCGGCCCGACGAGATCGCCACCTACTCGTTCCACGACCCGGCCCGGTTCACCGTGGACCCCGCCACCCTCACCGAGGAGCGGATCGCGGCCCAGCGGGCCAACATGGCCACTATGCGGGTGCTGGCCGGTAATCCGTACATGCACGACCCGAAGCTCCTGAACCGGCTCGGCCGGGTGCGGATCCCGGCCCTGGTGCTGTGGGGCGAGAGCGACCGGATCGTCACGCCCGCGTACGGGCGGGCCTACGCGCAGGCGTTCGCGCGAGGGCGGTTCGAGTCGATCGCCGAGGCCGGTCATCTGCCGCAATTCGAGCGGCCCGAGGCGACGTTCGCCGCGCTAGACGCGCACATCGAGGCGCACAACGACGGGCACATCGACGAGCACGCCGACGCGCACGCCGGTGCCGGGAGTGCCCCCGCCCAGCGGCGTTAGCCGCCCGAGGTTCCCGAACCCGGGGCACCCGTGCCGGTGACCAGGCCCGCGCCCGCCGTCACCGCGCCCCCGTCCCCCGCTGTCGGGTTCGGCGAGGAAGGTCCGCCGCTGGAAGGCTTGATCTCGACCACCGAGCCCGGTGCGAGCTGCTCGTACAGCCATTTGGCGTCGGCCTGGCGCAGGCCGATCCAGCCGAGGGACGAGGTGTGGACGCCGTTCTCGTTGCCCGCCATGGCGCCGACGTAGTCCGTCGTGCCGTCGGGGGCGGTGAGTTCGATCGCCCAGGAGGCCTTGAAGCTGTACGCGTCGCCGAGGCCGACGGTCTTGCCGGAGACCCTCATGGAGGCCTCCTTCACGGTGACCGTCGACCGGAGGGTCGGCACATAACCCGTCAGGCTGTCGGAGGTGAGCGTCAGTTCGCGGCCGGCGACCGAGACCACGCGCCTGCCCAGGTCGATCGTGGCGTCCGGCGCGGCGGGCGGCAGGCTCGGGGTGGCGGTGGGGCTCGCGGCCGGGGGCGGATTCCGGTGCGTGTCGTCGCCCAGGTTCACCGCCACGACCAGGGCTAGCGCTGCCGCGACGGAGGTGCCGGCCGCGGCCAGTGCCGTACGGCGGCGGTGTCGGCGGCGTACCGCCCGGCCGCGGATCTGCGCACCGGTCAGCGTCGGCGGCCGTTCGCCCTCGGCCGCCAGCTCCAGCAGGTCGGAGGTGAGTTCATCGGACACGGTCGTCCTCCCTCTCCCCCTTGCCGGGCGCGCCCGCGGAGTCCATGGGACGCGCGGAGCCGGCCGAGTCCGCCGAATCCTCCGAGAGCACCCGTGCCAGCGCCGCCCGGCCCCGGGAGAGCCGGGCCTTGACCGTGCCGACGGGGGCACCGGTTTCGGAGGCTACCTGCTCGACACTCAAGTCGCACAGATGGTGCAGAACGATCGCCATCCGCTGTGCCTCGGGCAGCGTACGCAGCGCGGCTATGAGTGTGGTGCGCTCGGGGCCCGGGCCCGGAGTGTGGTCGGACACCGGGGTGCGCCGCACCAGCTCCAGCCAGCGGCGCGCCCGGCGCCAGCGGCTCACCGCGAGCCGCGTCGCCACGGTCCGTATCCATGCCTCGGGCGCCCCGTCGGCGAGGAACTCCCGCCGCCGGTCCCAGGCGCGGACGAACGCCTCCTGGACGACGTCCTGCGCCTCGCCGTGGTCCCCCGTGAACGCGTAGAGCTGGCCGGTCAGCCGGGGAAACGCGGTCGCGTAGAACGCGTCGAACTCTTCCTCGGTCATGGCCCCCGCCGGAAATTCCGCAGTTTCGTCGGCCATGTGCAACCCGGCCGTCCCTGTCGTGCGTACAGGTCCCGTACGTCGCACATCGAAACACACCACAGGGGGATCACCATGACGACGGAACTGAGAGGCGGCCGGGGCCGGTTCGCCCGTGCCTGGAGCGCGGCGGCCGTGTGCGCGCTCGCGCTCACCGGGTGTTCGGCGCAGGCGGTGGCCGACGGCAGCGGGGGTACGGGAGTCGGTCCGGGCGGGAAAGCGGCCGCCATCGGGACCGCCGGCCCCACGGGCAAGGCCCGGCCGAAGCCCTCCGGCACACCGCTCAAGTCCCTGACGGGCGCGCACATCAACGTCACCGACGGCCAGACCGTGGGCGTCGGCATGCCGATCTCGGTGACCTTCGACCACCCGATACCGGTCGCCGAACGGGCCGATATGGAACGGCAGTTGAAGGTGACCTCCGATGTCGAGGGGTCCTGGGGCTGGGTCAGGGACCGCAACCTCGCCGACGGCGGGCGCGTCGACTTCCGGCCCCACGCGTACTGGAAGCCCGGCACGGCGGTCACCGTCCGGGCCGGAGCCGGAATCACCAGGCATTTCACGGTGGGCCGCTCCCTCGTCGCCACGGTGGATGTCCGTACACACTTCATGACGGTTGAGAAGGCGGGTTCGTCGCGCCGCGTCCCGATCACCGCGGGCGCACCGGGCATGGACACCTGGAACGGCACGATGGTCGTCTCCGACAAGGCCACCAAGGTCTTCATGAACTCGCAGAGCGTCGGGTACGGCGACGCGTACGCGGGCTATTACTACTACGCCGTCCATCTCACGACCTCGGGCACCTACCTCCACCAGAACCCGAAGGCGAACACCTACGGCGGGCGCCAGAACGTCACGCACGGCTGTGTCGGACTCGCCACCGGCGGCCCCGCGCAGCGGTTCTACGACGAGGTCATCCCCGGCGACGTCGTCAAGGTCGTCGGCTCCCGGGACACGGTCGCCGTCGGTAACGGCTACGGCGACTGGAACCTGAGCTGGGACCAGTGGCAGGCGGCGAGCGCGCTCGACTGACGCACATCCGTGCGGAAAATCTCCGGCCGGTGTCATCCGGCCGGCGGGCGCCGGGAGTTTGTAGGAGGGGAGGGGCATCCTCCCGCCGTCCGAACGTCGGCTACATCACGAGGAGTTGTCCGTTTTTGGCGGGGATGCGGAGTTGATCGCTCCCTGGCCCCGAACCACCCCCCACGCACCCGACCCGAGGGACCGCAGGTCGTGCCGCACAACCTCACCGCCACCTCCCAAGTCCACGCCGAAAGTGGCGACTTCGCCGCGTACGCAGGCGCTGCCTGGCCCCGCCTGGTGCGCACCGCGCACCTGCTCACGGGCGACTTCCACGACGCCGAGGACCTCGTCCAGACGACGCTGGCCAAGGTGTACGCCCGCTGGTGGCGCATCCCGAGCGACGACGTCGACTTCTACGTCCGCCGCTCGCTGGTCAACAACAACCTCAGCCGGACGCGCAAGAGACGCGTCGCGCAGCTGCTGATGCCCTTCGTGCCCGAGCGGGCGCACCAGCGCGATCCCGGACACGCTGAGGCCGTCACCCAACGGGCCGCGCTGGACACCGCGTTGGCCGCGCTGTCGGCACGGCAGCGCGCCGTCCTGGTGCTGCGTTACTGGGAGGACCTGGGCGAGGCCGAGACGGCCCAGCTCCTCGGTTGCTCCGTAGGCACCGTCAAGACCCATGCCCGGCGCGGCCTGCAGGCGCTGCGTAACCACCCGGTGTTCGCCAGCCGCCACCCCGTCTCCGGAGCACGCTCATGAGCCTCTCGTCCCGTTCCGAGCGCATGTCGGCCGAGGCCGAGGAGCTGCGCGAGCTGCTCGCCGACGCCGCGTACGACGTCACACCCTCCGCCGTGCCACTGGTCGCGATCGAACGCGAGGGCCGTCGGCGCCGGCGCCGACGCAGGACCACCGTGCTGGGGGCCGCCTGCGGTGCGCTGCTCGTGCCGCTCGCCGTGGTGGGAGTCCACGACGGCGCCGGCCTCGGGTTCGGCGAGTCGGCGAACTCGCCCGCCGCCCACGGCCACAGCGCGACCCCCTCCCCTGCGGAGACCGCCGGGCGGGTGCGGGTCGTGGCATCCGGCGAGCGGGTGCGGGTGGCCTCCGGCGCCGAGATCTGGCTGACGAAGGAAGGCTCGCACTGGACGGAACCGGGCATGCCCGTCCAGTCGCACGGCATCATGAACGCCAACCCCGATCCGAGCGGCCCCCGTGTCTCGCTCCAGGCGTCCTACTGGAACGACGGCCGCACGCTCCTCTCCGGGGTCTTCCGCGGCTCGGGCGAAGTGGCCCGCGTCGAGGTCACGACCGCCGCGGGAGTCGTCCACGCCACCGCCCTGACCCTCGCGGGCAGGCCCGGCTGGGGCGCCTGGTACGCGGTGACCCCGGCGCCGCCCACCCCGGCGCCGGACAACGCCCCGTCCGTGGATCCCCTGAGAGTCACGGTGTACGACAGCTCGGGCGCGGTCCTGGTGAGCCAGGGGTACCGGCCGTGAGCGGCGCGCGAGGCGTGCGGGGCCCACGAGGCGTGCGGGGCTTGCGAGGTGTGACGGGCCTGCGAGGTGTGCGGGGTTCACAAGGCGTGACGGGCCCGCGAGCGGTGCCGGGGGCGCCGTCCTGGAGGGGGACGCGTGCCGGGAGCACCGCCCCCGCGAAGAGCGCGGGCGCGGGGGCCCGTGTCCGGGCCGGTCTCGGCCGCGTCCTCCGCAACCGGCGGGTGAAGGCCCGCCGCACCCGCGGCCGCCGTCTGCGCCGTGCGCTGATCGCCCTGCTCGTCCTCGTGCTCACGCTCGTCGGCGCGGCGGTGGTGGCGTACCGGCTCACCGGGATTCCCGAGCCGCACCCGGAGACCGCGATACAGAGCACGGTCTTCGTCGACACCCGGGGCGACTATCTGGGGCGGCGTGGCCCGGTGGACCGGCAGGAGGTCTCGCTCGCTCGGGTGCCGCGGCATGTCCAGGAGGCGGTGATCGCCGCGGAGAATCGTTCCTTCCGTACGGACACCGGGATCTCGCCGACCGCGATTCTCCGGGCGGCCTGGTCGACGGTGAGCGGCGGCGGCCGGCAGGGCGGCTCCACGATCACCCAGCAGTACGTGAAGAACGCCCTGCTCAGCCCCCAGCAGTCGCTGTCCCGCAAGGCGCGCGAGGCGCTGATCGCGATCAAGCTGGACCGCACCCGGTCGAAGGACGAGATCATGGAGGGCTACCTCAACACGGTCTACTTCGGCCGCGGCGCCGCGGGCATCCAGGCCGCCGCGCGCAACTACTTCGGCGTCGACGCGGCCGCTCTGTCGGTCAGCCAGGGTGCCGCCCTCGCCGCGGTCATCAACATCCCCTCGTACTACGAGAAGGCGGGCTCGGACGCCGAGGTGACGGCGAAACTGACGCGCCGCTGGGAGTGGGTTCTGGACGCGATGGCCGACAGCGGGGCGATCACACCCGCCCAGCGCGCCGCGGCCCGCCTCCCCGCGTTCCGGTTCTATCCGCCCGGGGCCACGGACGGCCAGCGTCAGTACCTGATCGACGCGGCCTCCGCGGAGGCCGCGGACCGCCTCGGCATCACCCAGGACGAACTGGCCCGCGGCGGCTACACCGTCCGCACCACCTTCGACCTCGCCGCCCAGGCCGCGGCGGCGGAACCGGTCGCCGACCCGGCGGGCGCCAAGGGCATCAGCCTCCACGCCGCGATCGTCGCGCTGGTGCCGGGCGACGGCGCGGTCCGTGTGCTGTACGGGGGCGCGAACTACGCCCGGCAGCCGTTCAACGACGCACTGGCCGGAGCGGTGGAGGCGGGCACGGCGCTGGAGCCCTTCACCCGGGTGAAGCTCCGCCCGCCGCTGACCGCGCTCGCGAAGCGGGCCGCGCCCACTCCGCTCTCGCTGTCGGCCGCGTACGCCGCGGCGGCGGCCGGCGGCACGTACGCCGAGCCGTACACCGTCCAGAGGATCACCCGGGACGGCCGCACCCTCTACACAGCCCGCCCGCACACCCGTACCGCGATGGACCCGTCCTCCGCGCAGCTCGTCGCCAAACTCCTGTACTCCGCCGGCGGGCGCTGGGGCGTGTTCACCGGCGGTGCCGGAACCCGCACCCTGTGGCAGACCATGTACGACGCGAAGCTGTCCACCACGGTCGCTCTCTTCGCCCAGCACCCCGCCCGCGGCGGACACCCGGCCCTCATCGCCCAACTCCCTGCCACGGCGGCGAATGTGGCCGCCAATGTCGTGGCGGGCGTCATGAACCGGATGGATCCCGTAGCCCCGTGGCCGGTCCAGGGCCCCAGGCTGACATCCGGGGGCCGATGAGAGGCTCCGGGGTGCGCCGGACGGTCTGCGCCGGGCGGTCTGCGCGCCGCCGGGGAACTGCGCGACCGGAAGCGCGAACTCCCGGCGGACCGAATCCGGCGGACGGAATCCGTCGGACGGAATCCGTCAGAACGGATCCGACGGGCGGTCCGACGGCCGGTCCGACGGCCGACATCCAGGTGTCGGCAGAGCGGCCCGAGTCGCGGCATCCTGCGTTTCACGCAGGGCGGGCCGACCGGGAGCGTGCCGGCGTACGCCCCCCGAGGAGGCCGTCGTATCGGCGCCCCGCGACGGCGGGTCCGGGAGGCCGAGGACCCGCCGTCGCGGCCTGTCCGGTGCACAACAGGCTCGCCCGGTGGACGGCTTCGCGCACCGGAAAGATCGTGGAACCGCCGCCCCGTCGGCTGACCTCAGGGAACGCGCGGCCGACCGGGCAGGGACCGCACACCGGGGTCCCCGCCCACCGCGTTCCGGAGCGGTCCGGGACGTCGAGTCGGAGCGGGATCGAGACCATCAAGCCCTACCGTCCGCCGGAATAGGGCCCATACTGGAATCACGATGAGTAAATCCTCCGCGCCCCGGCGCCACCTGCCCACCAGCCCCTTCGCCGCACCCGTCGTCCCCGTGGCCAAGGAGTTCAGCCTCGGAGACCGTGTCTCCCACGACCAGTACGGCCTGGGCACGATCGTCGGCGTCGAAGAGGGCATCGCGATGCTCGTCGACTTCGGCGCCCGCCAGGTCCGCGTCCTGAGCCCCTACACCCGGATGGACCGGCTCTGACTCGCACGCACTGACGTAACACCCCGGCCCGCCACCTCAGCCCGCGGCAGCCCCACCACAGGTTGCCGGGGCCGCGGTGCGCGTGGGTCGAGATGGCCACAACCCGGTTGTGGAAACGGTCGACGGAGTCGTCGACGCTGCGGATGAAGTCGCAGCCGCGCGGGCAGCCCGCAGCGGCGCCTTCCCGTTGTCATGTGTGACGCACGCCACATGCTCTCCGCCGCGGGCCCAAGCCCTGTGTTCAGCCCTGTGTCGGGGCGGGCGACTTTCCCGCCAGGACGTCCTCCAAGCGGTTCGTGCCCGCTTCGACCGCCTGTTCGGTGGATTGGTGTTCGGTGCCGGAGAGGCCGCCGCTGGTGAGGGAGAGGGCGCTGTCGCCGACCCGCACGGCGGCGAAGTCGAGCTTCAGGGTCTCGGGGTCGCCCTCCAGCTCACCGCTCATCGTCACCTGGAGGCCCTGGCGGGCGTCCCCCACGTCGGGCAGATGCGTCGAGACGACCTGGACGGTCTGTTTGTCGCCCTTGCCGTTGACGGCCGTGAACTGGTCGCAGATGTCCGGCAGCGTGTTCAGCCACTTCAGCTGCGTGTCCAGCGAGCTCTTCCCGTACGAGGCGACCTCGTAGCGCATCTGGGCGTCGTTGTCGCTGTCGTCGAAGCCGGTGACGGCACTCGCCCCCTGCGGCTTGCCCAGCAGGTTCTCGGAGTACAGACCGTCCAGCAGTTTCTGGCACTGCTTGGCGTTCGCCTTGTCGGTGACGAAGTCCGCCTCGTCGACCTTGCTCTTGAGCAGCGCGTCGTGCCAGGCCGCCACGCCCTTCGACTCGTCCCACTGCGACCCCAGGTCGGAGTTGGTGATCAGCGCCGCCTGGGCCTCGGCCTTGGTGAGCGTACGGACGGAGGCGGAGGGTGAGGGTGACGCGGCGCCCGGCTCCTCGGCGACGGGCGAGGCCGGGACGGTGGACGAGGCGGCGGGGGACGCGGGCGAGTCCGTACGGCCGGAGCCGCCGCCGTCACCTCCGTTCGAGCAGGCGGCCGTCGAGAGCAGCATCCCCGCGGTCAGGGCGGACGCGAGGAGACAGGACGGACGGTTCATACGAAGGCCTCCCGAGGACGGTCCCGAGGACGGGCTGTGTCCCCTCACGCCATCACCGGCCAGGGCCTCCCACCAGCGCACGGGGCCGTCCGGGTGAGTGCGGCGCGCCGATGTCACCGGGCCGATGCCCCATGTCACCGGACCGATGCCGGGTGCCCCCGGCCGGTACCGGACGGGATCTGCCAAAGTGGAAGGTGATGCACGCGCCCCAGGGAAGCACCATGACCCCCACCGACCGGTTCGACGACGACGACTACCCCGCCTACACGATGGGCCGCGCCGCCGAGCTGATCGGCGCCACCCCCGCGTTCCTGCGGGCCGTCGGAGAGGCTGGGCTGATCACGCCGCTGCGCTCCGAGGGCGGCCACCGTCGTTACTCCCGCAACCAGCTGCGGGTCGCGGCCCGTGCCCGGGATCTCGTCGACCAGGGCACGCCCGTCGAGGCGGCCTGCCGGATCGTCACGCTGGAGGACTGTCTCGACGAGGCTCTGCGGATCAACGCGGAGCTGCGCGGCTCGACACCGCAGGATGCGTGAGCGGGACGTCAGAGGCCCTCTCAGGCCGTTTCTCGGCCGGTTGCGGGATATCTGCTTCGGCCGATACAGAATTTGGTGCACGGGCCCACGAGGTTTTGATATTCCCCGCGCCGGGGTGAGATAGTGCGCCCCCTTCGAGGCTCCTAGCGTGCTACTGTCGATATCAGTTGCAGTTGTGGTTCCCAAAGTTTTTCCGGTGCATTCCGGTTGGGGCAATCATTGCGGCGACGCAGGTCCACACGGTGTGGACCTTCGAGCTTTGCCCCGAAGGAGAATTTGAACATGGCTACTGGCACCGTGAAGTGGTTCAACGCGGAAAAGGGCTTCGGCTTCATCGAGCAGGATGGCGGCGGCGCCGACGTCTTCGCTCACTACTCGAACATCGCCACCTCTGGCTTCCGTGAGCTCCAGGAAGGCCAGAAGGTGACCTTCGACGTCACGCAGGGCCAGAAGGGCCCGCAGGCGGAGAACATCGTCCCCGCCTAGTCTGGGACACCGGATGGCCGGCGTCCGCACCGCAAGGTGTGGGCTCCGGCCATCCGTCTTTTGCGGTCATTGAAATTGAGATGATTTTTCGGCGCCTCCTGCCCACTTTCGGCGGCGCCAAACTCGGCTCATCGGTTCGAACGCGCCGAACGAATCGGGCGATGCTCTCCGCTCTCGATGCGGATGCGAGCGGCGACCTGGTGCGGACGCCGGCAGCGACCTCGACGTCGATGGCGGGCCCGATGGTGATGGCGACGGCGGGTCCGATGGCGATGGCACCGATGGCGTAAGCCCGGTTGCTACACCGCCAGGACCGCTCGGACGGTCTTGCCGCCCAAGCCCGTACTGACGACCTCCAGGCTGTGGGCGAGCTGCTGGACCATGGCCAGGCCCCGGCCGCTTTCGGAATCCGCGTCCAGCACGCCGACCTGCGGCCGTCCGGGGCTGTCGTCGTGGACCTCGACCGTCACCCGCCCGTGCCCCAGTTGCAGCCGCAGCCTGCAGCCGCTGCGGCCGTACCGTACGGCGTTGGCGACGAGCTCGGAGGCGATCAGCGTGGCGTCGTCCACCTGGTCCGCGGTCGGCGACGCGAGCCGTGGCCGTGGCCGGGTCAGAAACGCCGTGGTCAGCTTGCGGGCCCTGCCCGCCGAGACGGCCGTACGCGGCAGTGTGTACTCCACGCGGGCGGTCGGCCGGACGGTGCGCTGGTGCGCACGCATGACTGACACCTCACTTTCCCCTCCCAGGACAACCAGCACCGGCCGACGGCTCCGTCCCCGTCGACCGGGACCCGCGCGAAACGGTGCGCGGTCGGCCCTGCCTTCGGGTGATGCCCCACCCGGGCGATCGGCAACCAACGACCTACGTCACAAAGCCGCCACAGGCCCCGAACTCGCGGTTCAGCGCCCCGAGTCGAGCAGGTGGAAGTCCTCGTAGTCGAAGCCGGGCGCCACCACGCAGCTGACCAGAACCTCCTCGTCGCCGGCCGGGCGGGCGGACTGCCAGACGCCGCCGGGGACGAGGACCTGGGGGCGCTCCCCGGCCTCGACGCGGGGGCCGAGGCGGACAACCTGCGGGGTGGACTGGGGAGTTGTTCCGTCGCCGCCGAGCAGCACGTCGAGGGGGCCGCCGCGATGCCACAGCCAGAGTTCGTCGGAGCGGACGGTGTGCCAGGCGGAGGTGTCGCCGGGCGCGAGGAGGAAGTAGATGGCGGAGGCGGCGGCGCGGGGGCCGGGGTAGCCGTCGGGCCGGAAGGCCTGCGGCGCGGTCCAGGTCTCGACGAACCAGCCGCCCTCCGGGTGCGGTTGCATGTTCAGGGCGGCGGCCAGTTCCGGAATCCCGGTCTCAGGAGAGGTCACCCCCTGCCTCTATCACGCGGCGGAAAGGGGTTCAACCAACTCCCGGTGGACGCACGCATGTCGGACCGGGGCCCTGCCTGCCGCGGAGCAGCACCGGCGGCTGTCTCGTTCCCTCGTCCGGGCGGACGGTGCCGGGCCCGCGCGGACGTGGAGCACTGCCCGCGGCCGCCCCGGATGGGGGTCGGCTCCTGGTGGCAGACGGGCCCCTGTCCGGACAGGACCCAGGCCGGACAGAACCTAGGCCGGATAGGCGTGCGTCTGGGCCGCTTTCACCGTGGCCCAGACAGCGGCACCCGGATGCAGGTCGAGCTCCGCCGCGGCGACCGTCGTCAGGTCGGCGGCGAGCGGGAGTTCACCGGTGAGGTCCGCGCGGATCTGATCGCCGTGCGTCTCCAGACCACCCACGCGGCACTGCCACAGGTTGCGGGCGCTGGAGCCGGTGGGGCGGTCGCGGTGGAGCGTGACGGCGCTCGGCGGGAAGGCCACGAAGACGGGTCCGTCGAGCTTCTCGGTCGTGGTGATCGCCGGGCCCGCCTCCAGCCGTACCGTGTGGCCCTCGGCCTCGCCCCGGTAGAGGTTGAGGCCGACCAGCTGGGCGATGTAGTCGGTGCGTGGCCTGCGGGCGATGTCCGACGGGCTGCCCTCCTGGACGACCCGGCCGTCCTCGACGACCACGAGCCGGTCGGCCAGCACCATCGCGTCCAGCGGGTCGTGCGTCACGAGGACGGCGACGGCCTCGAAGTCAGCCAGGTGGTGCCGGAGTTGGGCCCGTACGTCCAGGCGCGTACGGGCGTCCAGCGCGGCGAGCGGTTCGTCGAGCAGCAGCAGCCGGGGACGGGTGGCCAGGGCGCGCGCGACGGCGACCCGTTGCGCCTGCCCGCCGGAGAGCCGGCGCGGCTTGGCCCCGGCGTGGTCGGCGAGGCCCATGCGCTCCAGCCACACGGCGGCCTGTGCCCGCGCCTCCGCCTTGGCCACGCCCTGACAGCGCGGCCCGAACGCGACGTTGTCGAGCGCGGACAGGTGCGGGAAGAGCAGATAGTCCTGGAAGACGACACCGATGGGGCGGGACTCGGGCGGCGTACGGTCCAGGGAGGCGCCGTCCAGCCGCAGTCGGCCGCCCTCGGACAGCGGGGTGAGCCCGGCCAGCGCGCGCAGCGCGGTGGTCTTGCCCGCGCCGTTGGGCCCGAGCAGCGCGACGACGTCGCCGGGAGCGACGGTGAGTTCGATGTCGAGGCGGAACGAGTCGCGCTGGACGACGAGACGGGCGTCGAGGCCCTGGTCGGACGGCGCGGCCGTGGCCGCCGGGGTCGCGTCGGTCATGACCCGATCACCTCACCCTCGTAGCGACGGACGTCCGGTGTGACGCTCGCCTTCGTAGGGACGTTGGGTGTGACGCTCGCCTTCGTAGGGACGTTGGGTGTGACGCTCGCCTTCGTAGGGACGTTGGGTGTGACGCTCGCCTTCGTAGGGACGTCCGGTGTGACGCTCGCCCTCGGACTTCCGGCGTCCTGCTTGAACCTCGTAGGGATGCCCGTCATGGCGCCGCCGTCATCCAGCGGTCCCGCAGCCCGGCGAGAACCGCGATCGACACCACGAGCAGGACGAGGCTCAGCGCGATCGCGGCGTCGGGGTCGCTCTGCAGGGCCAGATAGACGGCCAGCGGCATGGTCTGGGTACGGCCCGGGAAGTTGCCCGCGAAGGTGATCGTCGCGCCGAACTCGCCCAGTGCGCGGGCCCAGGCCAGGACGGAACCGGCGGCGATGCCCGGCGCGATGAGGGGCAGGGTGACCCGGCGGAACGCGGTGAAGCGCGAGGCGCCGAGCGTCATGGCGGCCTCCTCGTAGCGCGGGTCGGCCGCCCGCAGAGTGCCTTCCACGCTGATCACCAGGAAGGGCATCGCCACGAAGGCCTCGGCCACGACCACCCCGGCCGTCGTGAAGGGCAGCGTGATCCCGAACCACGAGTCGAGCAGCTTCCCGACGACTCCGTTGCGGCCGAGGGCCAGCAGCAGCGCGACACCGCCCACCACCGGGGGCAGTACGAGCGGCAGCGTGACCAGTGCCCGGACGAGGCCGCGCCCGGGGAACTCCGTACGCGCCAGCAGCCAGGCGAGCGGCACCCCGAGCACCAGGCACACCGCGGTGGCCGCCGTGGCCGAGAACAGGGACAGCTGGAGGGCCTGCCAGACCTCGGGCTTGGTCAGCTGTTCCGGCAGGCTGCGCCAGGGCGCCCGGACGAGCAGCGCGAGAAGCGGGAGGAGCAGGAAGGCGAGCCCGACGAGGGCCGGCAGCAGGAGGGGAAGCGGCGCCCCGCCCCGCACCCGGCCACCCGTCCGGCCCCGCGTCCGGCCGCGTCCGCGCCGCGGCCCACCCGTGAGGGTGTCGGCCGGGGCGTCGGACTTGTCGAGCGAGGTCACGGGATCACTCATGGCTTCAGGAGACGGGGTTCGGGTGTCGGAGGCAAGGGCGGATGTCAGCGGGCGCCTGCCCGCGTCGCCAGGCGGACGCTCGCAGACCGCTGCCGGGACGCCGCGCCGGGACGCCGCGCCGGGACGCCGCACCAGGATGCCGCCGGAAGGCGGCTGTCCGGACACGGCCGGCGGGAAGCGGGTGCTCGGACTGTCTGCCCGGACGTGGCTGCCCGCCGGCGGGTGCCGGACGCGGTCGACAGGGGCGGATGTCAGGACGTGGGCTGGAGGAAGCCGGCCGCCGTCAGCACCTTCTGGCCTTCCGCGGACCTCACCAGCTCGATGAACGCCTTGGCGGCGGTCGCGTTGGGCGCGTCCTTGAGCAGGGCGATCGGGTAGTCGTTGATGGCGTTGGCCGACTCGGGGAACTCCACGCCCTCCACCTTGTCACCCGCGGCCTTCACGTCGGTCTTGTACACGACCGCCGCGTCGGCCTCCTTCAGCTCCACCTTGGTCAGGGCACTCTTGACGTCCTGCTCGTAGGAGGCGGGGGTGAGCTTCAGCTTGCTCGCGTCCAGCGCCTTCTGCGCGGCGGCACCGCACGGCACCGTCTTGTCGCACAGGACAACCTTGAGGCCGGACTTGGTGAGGTCCTTCAGGGAGGCGATCTTGTCCGGGTTGCCGGGCAGGGTGGCGATCTCCAGCTGGTTGCGCACGAAGGTGGCGGGGGCGGTCGCCGTGTCGTTCTTGTCGCTCACGATCGCCATCGTCTTCGGGCTGGCAGCGGCGAAGACGTCCGCCGGGGCACCGCCCGTGATGCTCGCGGCGAGGGAGTCGCTGCCGCCGAAGCTGAAGGTGACCTTGGTGCCCGGGTGGGCCTTCTCGAACTGCTGGCCGAGGGCCGTGAAGCTCTCCTTCAGGGACGCGGCGGCGAACACGGTCACGGTGCCGGAGAGCTTCGGCGCGGAGGACGCCGAGGCCGACGAATTCGGCGTGCCCGAGGAGTCGGACTTGCTGTCGGAGGAGGAGCAGGCGCTCAGGGCCAGCAGCGCGGCGGCACCGACGCCGGCCACCTGCAGGGTCCGGGTGGTGCGGCGGGTCCGGCGCGCGGATCGGGTCATCACGGATCTACTCCCTCGGAAACTCTGAGGCTCGCTGAAGCCTCCGTCGTGATCTTCAGTCATGGGCTCACGTTCTGTTATGCGCTGATCATACTTCCGCATATGCGAGCTGTAAGTCTCCTGTCGCATCGCATGAGCTGTGCGTACGGGCTTCGGATGTACGCATGTGCGTTTGTACGGGACCGCGCGCTGGGTACGGTCCTCCGGGAGGTGCTGCCCTGTGAGCCAGTCCCTGACCCAGCCGACGCCGCCGGCTCCCTCGCTCGCGGAACTCGCTCTGACCGGCGACCTCGCCCGGCCCGCCCGGCTGACCGTGCCCGACCTGTTCGCGTGGCCCCAGCACCGGGTCCGGGTCAGCTTCGAGTGCTCCACCAGCGGAGTGCGGCACCACGGTTTCGAGGGTCCGCTGCTGCACGACGTGCTGCGGGACGCCGGTCCCCGCTTCGATCCGGCCCGCCGCAAGGACCGGCTGCGCTTCCTCATCGCGGTGGCGGGTGCGGACGGCCACCACGCACTGCTCACCTGGGCCGAGATCGACCCCGACTTCGCGCACGCTCCGGTGCTGCTCGCGGTCGGCATCGACGGCACCCCGCTGGACCGGGCGGGCCCGCAGCTGGTCCTGCCGCAGGACCGGTGCGGGGCCCGGCACATCAGCGGCATCAACGCCATCCGGGTGGACGGCCGTTACCCGCCCTGGTCCGACGAGACCTTCGGCTGACCGCCTGTGCCGGTCCGGTCCCGTCCGAGTTCGCCCGCCCGACGCGGGGGGTCCGGGCCCGTGGCCGGGCGGTCTGGGCCGGGAGTCCGGCGGCCGGGGGCGGGAGTCCGTTCGCCGGGGTCGTGCGCCCGGTGCGGGGCGGGGTGGATCGGGGCCCGTGACCGGGTGGTCGGGAGCGCGAGCCTGGCGGCGCGGGGAGTGAGCCGCCGGTCGGGGTCGTGCGTCGCCCGTCGTGGTCGTGAGGCGCGGTCGGGGGCGGGAGTCCGGCCGCCGGGGTCCGGCGCCCGGCGCGGGGCGGGGCGGGGTGGATCGGGGCCCGTGACCGGGTGGTCGGGAGCGCGAGCCTGGCGGCGCGGGGAGTGAGCCGCCGGTCGGGGTCGCGCGTCGCCCGTCGTGGTCGTGAGGCGCGGTCGGGAGTCCGTTCGCCTGGGGCGTGACAGGTCGTCCCGTGTCTGGGAGCCTGGCCCGCCTACGGGAGGTGGCGCGTGCTGCTGCGTCAGCTGGAGTATCTGGTCGCGCTCGCCCGGGAGCGGCACTTCGCGCGGGCGGCGGCGGCCTGCTTCGTGTCGCAGCCGTCGCTGTCCGCCGCGATCCGCCGGCTCGAACACGAGCTGGACGTGCCGATCGTGCGCCGCGGCCGACGGTACGAGGGGCTGACCCCGGAGGGCGAGGTCGTACTGGCCTGGGCGCACCGGATCCTCGCCGAGCGGGACGCCCTGCGCCAGGAGCTGTCGGCGCTGCGCGGCGGCCTGACCGGCACCCTGCGCCTCGGCATCGTGCCCACCGCGCTGCCCGCCGCGTCCCTGCTCACCACCCCGTTCTGCGAGCGCCACACGCGGGCCCGGGTCAGCCTGGAGTCGCTGTCGTCGGCGCAGATCACGCACGGGCTCGCCGAGTTCGAGCTGGACGCGGCGATGACGTATCTCGACGACGACGACCTGCGTCACGTACGCCGCTTCCCGCTGTACGAGGAGCGATATGTGCTGCTCACCCCGGTGGACGGTCCGCTGGCCACCGCGGCGACCGCCCGCTGGTCGCAGGCGGCCGGTCTCCCCCTGTGCCTGCTGAGCCCGCGGATGCGCAACCGCCGGATCATCGACGAGTACTTCGCCGCGGACGGCGCGCGGGCGGCTCCGGCGATCGAGTCGGACACCGTCGCCGGGCTGTACGCGCAGCTCCCCGGAGGCCGTTGGTCGAGCGTGATCTCGCACGCCTGGCTGCACATGTTCGGGGTGCCGCAGGGGATGCGGGTGGTGCCACTGGAGGGTCCCGCGCACGGGCCGCGGGTCGGCATCGTGGTCGCGCGGCACGAGCCCGAATCGGTGCTGGCGCAGGCGCTGTTGAAGGTGGCCCGGGAGGCGGGGGTGCGCGACGCGCTGGACTCGCTGCTGAAGGCGCATCTGGGGGAGGCGGGTTGAGGCGGGTTCATAGCCCGCGGCTATCAGCGCATAGCAACGTTCGCTTTGACCAGCGCATTTGGCTCCGAGGATGGTGAAAGCACCTTACGGACAACGGAGTTGAGGAGAGCCGCGACATGGCCAAGGTGCTCTGCGTGTTGTACGACGATCCGGCCGACGGATACCCGACGACGTACGCCAGGGACGACCTCCCCGTCATCGACCACTACCCCGGCGGCCAGACCGCGCCCACCCCCAAGGGAACGGACTTCACCCCCGGGCGGCTGCTCGGCAGCGTGACCGGGGAACTCGGGCTGCGCCGCTTCCTGGAGGAGCGCGGTCACACCCTGGTCGTCACCTCCGACAAGGACGGCACCGGATCGGTCTTCGACCGGGAGCTGACCGACGCGGACGTCGTCATCTCGCAGCCGTTCTGGCCCGCGTACCTCACCCCTGAGCGCATCGCGGCCGCCAAGAACCTGAAGCTGGCGGTCACGGCCGGTATCGGCTCCGACCACGTCGACCTCGACGCGGCCATCGCGCACGGGGTGACGGTCGCCGAGGTGACGTACTGCAACAGCATCAGCGTCGCCGAACACGTGGTGATGATGACGCTCTCGCTCGTCCGCAACTACCTGCCCGCGCACCAGGTGGTGCTCGACGGCGGCTGGGACATCGCGGACTGCGTGGCCCGTTCGTACGACCTGGAGGGCATGCACGTCGGTACGGTCGCCGCCGGACGGATCGGGCTCGCGGTGCTGCGGCGGCTCGCGCCCTTCGACGTGAAGCTCCACTACACGGACCGCCACCGGCTGCCCGAGGCCGTCGAGCGGGAGCTCGGGCTCACCTTCCATCCGACCACGGCCGACATGGCCCCGCACTGCGACGTCGTCACCATCAACGCGCCGCTGCACCCGGAGACCGAGGGAATGTTCGGCGACGGGCTGCTGGCCACGATGAAGCGCGGGGCGTATCTCATCAACACGGCACGGGCTCGGATCGTGGACCGGGACGCGATCGAACGAGCGCTGGTCAGCGGGCAGTTGGCCGGGTACGCGGGCGATGTCTGGTATCCGCAGCCGGCGCCCGCCGACCACCCCTGGCGCACCATGCCGCACCACGGGATGACCCCGCACATCTCGGGTTCCTCGCTCTCCGCGCAGGCCCGCTACGCGGCGGGCACCCGGGAGATCCTGGAGTGCTTCCTGGACGGCACCCCGATCCGCGACGAGTACCTGATCGTCGACGGGGGCGCGCTGGCCGGGACGGGAGCCCACTCGTACTCGACGACGGTGTCCTGAACACGGCGGCGGTCCGTCGTGATCGGCCACGGTGTCCTGAACCGGTGGTCGCCCGTACTCGACGACGGTCTTCCGAACCGGCGGCCGCTCAGGCGCGGTCGATGTGCACGTTGGTCGACTTGACCCGGGCGGTGGCCTCCACGCCGACCTCCAGGCCCAGTTCCTCGACGGCCTCCCGGGTCAGCAGGGAGACCAGCCGGTGCGGTCCCGCCTGGATCTCCACCTGGGCCGCGACATCGCCGAGTTTGACGGCGGTGACGATGCCGGGGAAGGCGTTGCGGACGGACGTGTAGGAGGTGACGCCCTCCTCACCACCGGTGCCGGCCAGCTCCACCGAGAACGCGGCGAGATCGCGCCCCTCGATGAGGCGCCGTCCGCTCTCGTCCCGATGCGTGGTCACCCGCCCGGCGTCCGCCCAGCGCCGGGCGGTGTCGGGGCTCACCCCGAGGAGCCGGGCGGCCTGGCCGATCGTGTAGGACTGCATACGCGCGACGATAGGCAGGCGGTCCTCGCAGCTGCAAGCCGAACCCCGGGAGGGGCGCGAGCTGTTCTGAACAGGGCGGCAGCCGTTCCGGACAGGGCGGCAGCCGTTCCGGACAGGGCGAAGGGCCCTGCCCGGCACGTCGCTGCCGTCAGTCGAGCCTCGGCACTCCCGAGTGCTCCACCTTGATGTGCCTCGCCCAGAACTTCCCGAAGGCCTTCTTGATGACGGGCTCGGCCTTCGCCGGGCGGTCGACGCCGAAGATCACACAGCCGTTGACGTCGGGGCCCACCGTGTACAGCTTGAACCGGCCGTCCCAGCGGTCCATGTCGTGGCCGACCCGGTCGACCAGGGCGTAGGTCTGCCGCCGGGTGACGTCCGTGTCGTGGATCCGCACCTTCACCCCCTTGATCGCGTGGCCGCAGATGTCCGCGTCGAATGCCTTGGACGCCTTGGACGCCTTGGACGGGATGCGGTACACGTTCACGGCGTTCCCGCGCTCGTCGACCGACACGCCGGTGAAGACGCTCTTGTAGCGTGTCGTGCCCCTCTTGTCGGCGTAGATCGTCACCCGGAGCGGGAAGGACTCCCTGCCGGGCAGGCTGTGCGCCGGCCGGGTGCCGACGCACCCGGTCGTGTGCTCCGCGACGGGTGTCCGATCGCTTCCCGCGTCGGCGCTCGACCCCTGAACCGTGACGAGTGCCACGGCAGTTGCCGCCACGACGCCGCCGCTTGCCCTGATCCTGTTTCGCTTGTTCATGTGGTGCTCCCCGTCCGCCATCCGGTCGGTACGGGGACGCCGCAGACGCCGCATCCGTTCAGCGGGAACCGCACGGCCGGTCCGCCCCTCCTATCAGTCGTAAGCCCCCGGGTGGCTCGGAGAGGAGCCTTCGTTGGCCCGTCAGCTGTCCCGCCGCAGATTCATCGTCACCACGCTGGCGGCGTCCACCTTGACCGTCGCCGCGCCGCTCGGCTGCGACGCCTCCCCCGCGGAGGGTGCCGAGCCCGCCGCGGGACCCTCCGACGTGCTGGTGACCGGCACCGACGACGAGATGCTGGTCCTGGAGGTCACCGCGGCCAACAAGGTCGTCGTCCGGCTGCCGAGGGTTGAGGTCGGCCAGGGCATCACCACCGCGGTCGCCATGATGATCGCCGAGGAGCTGGACGCCCGGCTCGCCGACGTCGAGATCCCGCTCGCCGAGGCCCGGAGGAGCGGCAACCAGTTCACCGGCGGCTCGAACTCGGTCGGTTCGCTGTACGGGCCCGCCCGCGCGCTGGCCGCCACCGCGCGCGCCAAGCTGGTGACCGCCGCCTCCCGGCGCTGGCACCTGCCCCCCAAGACGCTGCGCACGCGGGACACCATGGTCGTCGCGCCCGACGGCCGTACCGCCACGTTCGGATCGCTGACCGCGGCAGCCGCCCGGATCCACCGGCCCGCCGTGTCCACCGACCCCAAGCCGGCCTCCCGGCACCGGGTGATCGGGCGGCCGACCTCCCGCATCGACGCGCGGGACATCGTCACCGGCAGGGCGAAGTACACCGGCGACCTGGCGGTGGCCGGGGCGAAGCCGACCGTGGTGGCCCGGCCGCCGACGCTCGGCGGGAAGGTCCGCTCGCTCGACGACCGGGTGGCCCGCGCGCTGCCCGGCGTCCACGCCGTCGTCAGGATCGAGGGAGGGGTCGCGGTCGTGGCGGACACCTTCCACCACGCCTTCAAGGCCCGGGACGCCCTGCGGATCACCTGGTCGCCGGGCCCGCTCGCGGCCCTGTCCGACGCGGCGGTACGAGCCCGGCTGCGGGCCGCGGTCCCGCCGCTCGGCACTCCGCTGCTCGGCACCCTGCAGGTGGGCGGCGAGTTCGAGTTCGCGTTCGTCGGGCACGCCCCGATGGAGGTGCTGACCGCGGTCGCGGACGTACGGGCGCACAGTGCCGAGATCTGGTTCTCCTCCCAGACGCCGATGGACGCGCGCGCCACGATCGCCTCGGTGACCGGGCTGCCCGCCTCGAAGGTCCGGGTCCATGTCCTGCGCGGCGGAGGGTCGTTCGGGCGCCGGCTCACCTACGACGCCGCCGTCGAGGCGGCCCTCGTCTCCAAGGCGGCCCGCCGTCCGGTGAAGCTGATGTGGAGCCGTAACGACGACATGCGGCACGGCCGGATGCGCCCGGCCAGCCACCATCGCATCCGGGCCAGCCACACGGGCGGCCGGGTGGTGGCGTTCACCCACATGACGGCGTCGGTGAGCGAGTCGTACGAGAAGCCGGGCGTCACCGCGCAGGGCGGTGTCACCACCACGGGCGCCCGGGCCGGCGGACCGCTGCCCAGCGACAGCGGGCTCTACAACTTCGGCCGCGTGTCCGGCGATTCGGGATCGGTGGGCCTCGCCATGCCGCTGGGCGCCTGGCGTTCCGTGGACTCCGGGACCGTGCGCACCGCGGAGGAGATCGTCGTCGACGACATCGCCCGGAGCCTCGGCCGGGACCCGGTGGCGTTCCGGCGGACCACACTGCGCGGCAAGGCGGTCAGGGCCGTGCTCGACCGGGCGGCGGAGGCCGGACACTGGGGCCGGACCATGCCGGACGGGCACGCGCAGGGCGTGGCCGTGCACGAGGAGTACGGCTCCTGCGTGGCCTGCCTGGTCGAGATCGACGCCGTCGACCCGAAGAATCCGCGGGTCACCAAGGTCGTGATGGCCGCCGACGTCGGAACGGCCGTCAACCCGCGCGGACTCGAGGCCCAGCTCATGGGCACCGCGATCGACGGAATCTCCACGGTGCTCACGGCCGGCCTGCACCTCGACGCGGGCGCCGTCCGCGAGGGCAGCTTCGCCGACTTCCGCTGGGCCCGTCAGCGGCACGCCCCGCTGCACTTCGAGGCGCACATCATGCCCTCCGGAGGAGACCCCGGAGGGGCCGGTGAACTCGGTGTCCCGGCGGCGGCCGGCGCGGTGGCCAACGCCTACGCCCGTGCGACGGGGATCCGCCCCCGCCGCTTCCCGATCAACTTCTGACAACTTCCGAGATCTCGTTCCGACCCCTTCCGACCCCTTCCGAGAATCTGTCCGATCCCCTTCCGAGACCCGTTAGAGGTGCAGGTACCGATGCCGCTCCGGAGAGAGTGCTGATGCCGTCCTACTCCTTCGTCCTCAACGGCAAGCAGGTCACCGTGGAGGCACCGGCGGACATGCCCCTGCTGTGGGTGCTGCGCGATCTGCTGGACGTGACCGGGCCCAAGTACGGCTGCGGTGTCGGTGTCTGCCGGGCCTGCACCAGCCATCTGGACGGGGCGGAGATCCAGCCCTGTGTCGTCCCGGTCGCGGACTGCGTGAACCGCGAGGTCACCACCATCGAGGGCCTCGCCGACGGCGACACCCTGCACCCCGTCCAGCAGGCCTGGCTCGACTGCGACGTCTCCCAGTGCGGCTTCTGCCAGCCGGGCCAGATCATGGCCGCCGCGGCCCTGCTCGAGAGGACGTCGGACCCCACGGACGCGGACATCGACCGCATCGAGAACGTGTGCCGCTGCGGCACGTACTTCCGTATCCGCGAGGCGATCAAAAAGGCTTCCGCGCAAGGCGGTTGAGGGAGTCGCGCGCAGGACGGAAGGGCGGGATCCCGGCCGTACGGCGACGGCCGCGATCCCGTGGGGAGGGGTCGTGCCGGGATCAGCGGCCGCGGCCCCCCGCCGCCGCGTAGGCGCGCAGGAAGAGCGCCTCGACCTGCGCCATGTGCTCGATCTCGGAGGGGTCGACGCTCTCGTTGGGCGCGTGGATGAGGCAGCGGGGTTCCTCCACACCCATGAGGATGATCTCGGCGCGGGGATAGGTCTCGGCGAGGACGTTGCACAGCGGGATGGAGCCGCCCTGGCCGAGGAAGGCCATGGGTTTGCCGTAGACCTCGTTCATGGCGCGGCCGAGCGCGGTGTAGGCGGGGCCGTCGGTGGCCGCCCGGAAGGGGGCGCCGGTGCTCTCGTCCTCGACGCTGACCCGGGATCCCCAGGGCGCGGCCTCGGTGAGGTGCCGGGTGAGGGCCGCGCGGGCCGCCACCGGGTTCGTGCCGGGCGGGACGCGCAGGCTCACCCGGGCCCGTGCGGTGGGCGGTACCGCGGCGGCGGAGCCGACCACCGGAGGGCAGTCGATGCCGAGGACGGTGACGGCGGGGCGGGCCCACAGCCGGTCGGCGACCGTGCCGGTGCCGGTGAGACGGACTCCGTCCAGCACTCCGGCGTCCGCGCGGAACTGCGCCTCGTCGTAGCCGACCCCCTCCCAACCGCCTTCACAGTCAAGGTCGTTGATACGGGTCGCGCCGGTGGCCGGGTCGCGCAGGGTGGCGAGCATCTGGATCAGCGCGGCGAGCGCATCCGGGGCGGGGCCGCCGAACATGCCCGAGTGCACCTCTCCGGCGAGCGTTTCGACGGTGACGACGACGTTGACGAGGCCGCGCAGGGTGACGGTGGCGGTGCCCGTGCCGACCTCCGCGTTGCCGGTGTCGCACACCAGGACCGCGTCGGCGAGGAACTGCTCCGTGTGCTGGGACACGTAACTCTCCAGACCGCCCGTGCCCTGTTCCTCCGACCCCTCGGCGACGAACTTCAGGCCGACCGGGATGTCGTCGCCGAGCGCCCGCAGGGCGGTCAGGTGCATCACGATGTTGCCCTTGCAGTCCGCGGTGCCGCGCCCGTGGCGCGTCCGCGGGCATGTCCATCGAGCTCATCGGACCCCCTCCCTGCTTCATGGGTCGTAAGCGATGGGGCCAGCCTCCGTGCGGGTGACCGGCGGCGCGCGGCGGGTGACCCGTCCGGGTGAGCCTCGGCCCTCACGGGCCCGCGGCCCTTCTCACCCGTCCGGGTGGACACCGGTCTTCGTCGGTTCCAGCTCCTCCTCGCCCGTTCGGGCGGACACCGGTTGCCGCCCGGTCCGGGGCCCGCCTCACCCGTTCGGGTGGGCAGCGGCATCTTCGGCGGCGCGTCCACGGCGGGCACGGCCACGGCCACGGGCGACTTCGTCGATGTGGCCTGACGATCCGCCCTCGGGCCGGTCCCGGAGCATCCGGAGCCGGCCCGGACGATCACCAGCCCGTCAGCAGAAGGTGGTTGAGGAGAAGGGCCAGGGCGGCCTGGGCGATGAGCCAGGCGCGGGGCCGGGGGAGGAACGCCCCCGCCGGGAGCATCCACATCACGAACGGCAGCCAGATGCGTTCGGTCTCCGCCTTGCTCATGCCGGAGAGATCGGCGACGAGGAGGGCGAGCAGCGCCCCGATGACGAGGACGGCGAGCCGCGGGGATTCCTCCGGGGCCGGGGTCGGTGGCCCGGGTGCGGGAGGCCGGTCCTCCGGTGCGGGTGCGGGTGCGGTCCGGAGCTGTAGCGGCGCCGCTCCGATCCGTACGACCGCCGCCCCCGCCCTGCGCAGACCCGCCACGGTCGCCGGTCCCGCGATCAGCACCGTGCAGGCGAGATTCGCCCAGATCCAGTAGCCGTACGGCCGGATGCCACCCGCCCCTTCGTAGTAGCGGACTACCAACAGGCGGTACGCCTCGAACCAGTTGAAGCCGAGCAGGGTGAACACCATTGGTACGACGCTGAGTCCGGCCAGGGCGTACGGGACCGGGCGGAGCCTGGAGCGGTGCCCGAGCAGTAGGACGGCACAGGCGATCACGCAGATCAGGGTCAGCCCGTACGAGAGATACGCGGTGAGGCCGAGGAGGAGACCGGAGGCGAGGCCGGTCGTCCGCGGCCGGTGTCCCGTGACCGCGAGGGCGAGCAGGGCGAGGGCCCAGGCGGCGACGGCCGCGAAGTAGCCGTCCGCCGAGGTGCCCATCCACACGGCCGCGGGGGCGAGGGCGAGGAAGGGCGCGGCGCGCCGCGCGAGAGCCTCCCCGGCCAGGACGCGCACGGTGACGAGCACCGCCACCCCGGCCGTCGCGCCGACCGTGATGCACCAGACGCCCGCCCAGGCTCCGCCGCCCAGCCCGATCCGGTCGAGGAGGACGAAGGTGAGGGTGGCCGCGGGCGGATGTCCGGCGATGTGCGCGGGCCAGTGGTCGGGGGAGTGCAGCAGGATGTGGTGGGTGAAGTCCCGCAGGGCGGCCGGGATGTCGTGGAAGCGGTCGACCGGCGAGATGACCTGGAGATATTCGTACCGTGTGGTGAGGCGCCGGGCCACGCCCCGCTCCCAGCCGTCGATCAGTGCGAGGGAGAACGTCCACACCGTCGTCGTGCCCCACACGGCGAGGAGCAGCCACCGCCAGGGCAGTCGGGCGGCGAGGAGAGGTCCGTACGCCACGACCGCGACGGCCACGGCGATCGCGGCTGCGGTGCCGGGGCCGGCATGCGGCCCCCAGCGCCCGTACAGCGGCGCGGCGCTGACGAACAGCGTGCCGTCGCGGTGCTCGATGACATAGCCGACGACCACCGCCGTCAGGACGAGCAGCGCGGCGGCCACGGCGGCGGCCAGGTCACGGACGACGGCCCGGGGCCGGTCGCTCAGCAGCGCGCGGGAGAGGTCGGGGAGCCGGGCCCGGGACAGGGCCCGGTCCCAAGCCCGGGACAGGATCTGTGACAGGCCCCGGGGAAGTGGCAGGGGAGGAGCCGGGGGGAGAGCCCGGGAAGGGTCGTCGGGGCGGTCGCGAGGCAGATCGCGCGGGAGATCGCGGTTCACCCCTGCACGCTAGGCCGGGAGGCTCCGACCAACGGGGCCACAGAGGTGGACGTCAGAGTTTCGTCATGGTTTGAGAACCCGTTCGGGGGGTGCCCCCGGCCTACGGTCGGGGCATGCCACGGTCTCCCTCGTCACCCGCGTTCTGGCGCAGCCCGCTGCGCGGTCCCTGGTTCACCTCCGTGCTCGGCGTGGTGCTGCTCGTCGGGATCACGGTGCTGTTCGTGACCGGGCTCCTGTCGTACGCGGCCTACAACCCGAACCTCTCGCCGGTGAACGACAAGACCCCCGACAAGGGGATCCTCGGGTTCTACCTCTTCTCCTGGCCGACCGGTCCGGTCTGGCTGTACCGCCTCACCCAGGGCGTCCACGTCACGCTCGGCATCGCGCTGATCCCCGTCCTGCTGGCGAAACTGTGGTCGGTCGTACCGAAACTGTTCGCGCTGCCGCCGGCCCGCTCGCTCGCCCACGCCCTGGAGCGGCTCTCGCTGCTGCTGCTGGTCGGGGGCGCGCTCTTCGAGTTCACCACCGGCGTGCTGAACATCCAGCTCGACTACGTCTTCCCCGGCTCCTTCTACACGCTGCACTTCTACGGAGCCTGGGTGTTCATCGCGGCGTTCGTGACGCACGCGGTACTGCGGGTGCCGACGGCTCTCCGCAACCTGCGTCACATCCGCGGTCCCGGTCCCGGTCTCAGTCCTCGTCCGGGGCCGGGGCCGGCGGGCGCATCGGCGGATCGGGCGAGCGGCCTGCCCGGGGCGGGTGAACCGGCGCGGCCAGAGGACGAGTTGGTGTCCCCGGACCCGCTGCCTCCCACGGTCTCGCGGCGCGGGGCCCTCGGATTCGTCGGAGGCGGGTCCGTGCTCCTGGTCGCCACCTCGGCGGGCCACGGCTTCGACGGGCCGCTGCGCGCCACGGCGCTGCTGGCCCCGCACGGCGGCGCGGAACCGGGCTCCGGACCAGGCGGCTTCCAGATCAACAAGACGGCCGCGTCACGCGGCATCACCGCCACGGAGACCAGCGAAGAGGCCTGGCGCCTGGTCGTCACGGGGAAGGGCCGGACGGTCCGGCTGAGCCGCACCGAACTCCAGGCACTCCCCCTGTTCAGCGCCGCGTTGCCCATCGCCTGCGTCGAGGGCTGGTCGACATCGGACCAGTGGTGGCGGGGCGTGCGGCTCCGGGACCTGGCGGGGCTCGTCGGCTACGAGAGGGACGCGGCCCCCGACGTACTCGTGGAGTCCTTGCAGCGGCACGGGGCGTTCCGGGTGGCCGCCCTGCGGGACAACCAGGTGCGTGATCCGCGTTCCCTGCTCGCGCTGTTCGTGAACGGCGAGGCCCTGACCCCCGATCACGGCTACCCGGCGCGGGTCATCGTTCCGGCCGCGCCCGGTGTGCTGAACACCAAATGGGTGGCCCGGATGACGTTCGGAGACCTGTGATGCGACGTTTTGACCTGCGGCGACTTGAGCTGCGGCGCCTTGACCCGCGGCGACTTGGGCTGCGACGACGGCTTCAGGCGCTGCGCCCGGCGACGCGCCCGCGCCCGCGCATCGGCCGGGACCTGATCGGCAGCCCCTTCCAAATCCTCCTGCTGGCCTGCTCGTTCGCGCTCGCCGCCTACGCGGGGGTGCGGCTGCTCGCGGCAGACTGGTCCCGGGTGGCACTCTGGTTCGTGGGCGCTGCGGTGCTGCACGACCTGGTGCTGGTGCCGTTGTACGCCTGTGCGGACCGGGCTGTCTCGGAGGCGCTGGACGCGACCGGCCACCGGGACCGGACGATGTACGTCCGTGTTCCGGCGGCCCTCTCCGGTCTGCTGCTGCTGGTGTGGTTCCCGCTGATCAGCGGGCAGGTCGCCGACCGCTACCGGTCGGCGACCGCCCTGCCGGCCGACGACTTCCTGGCCCACTGGCTGCTGATCACGGCGGTGCTGTTCGCGGGTTCCGCGCTGCTGCTCGTCCTGCGGTCCCTCCGGGCGTCCCGCCGCGGCCCGTTGCGCAGGGCCACGAAGGAACGTCCGCCCGCCGACCACTGAGCGTCGGCGTGCCATCCCCCTCGCGCCGCGTGCCGGAGCAGGGCCGGGGTGCCGAGCCGGGCCCACGGGAAGGCGCCCCGGTGGCCCGACGCGCCCTGGTCACCGCCCTCGTCGTCGCTCCCGCCCTCGCCCCCGGTCTCGGACGCACTGTCGTCCGCGGTGTCGTCGTCGGTGTGCGCGGCGCGGACGATGCGGACGTCGACGCGTTCGTCGACGTCCGCGCCCGCCACGGTCTCGGCGATCAGCAGGCCACCGGGGGCGAGAAGCTCGGCCGTGCGACGCAGGAGGGCGGCCGGGTCGCCGCCGATGCCGATGTTGCCGTCGACGAGCAGGGCGGTGCCCCAGCGGCCCTCGCCGGGCAGCGGCTCGAAGACGGACCGGTGCAGCGCCTGCCCGCCGAGTCGTACCGTGCGGGCGACGGCGGCCTCGCTGACGTCGATGCCGAGTGCGGGGCGTCCCCGCGCCGCGAGTTCCGCGACCAGTCGGCCCGGCCCGCACCCCACGTCGAGCACGGCGCCCTCGCAGTACGCCAGTACCTGCAGGTCCACCGCGTCGGCGCGGGCGCACCAGCGTTCCACCTCCAGGGGGAGCAGCCAGCCGTCCGTCCGCCGCAGGAACAGCGGCCCCCGACCGGCGCCCAGCGCGTCGGCATAGGGATCGGCGGCCCAGGACCGCGCGGCCCGCCCGGCCAGGGCTCCTCTTCCGGTCCCGCTCCCGGTCTCCGCGACGGGCACGGCGCTCCGTGCCGCGCTCACACCCCGCGAGGTCGTCCCGCGTGCGCCGCTCATCGTGCGGCACCCCGCCGCCCGGCGACCGGGCCGGTGTCCCCGCCGGTGCCGATTCCGGCCGGGATTCCGGCGGCTTGCACGGCCTTGAGTCCGGCGATGAATCCCGAGGCCTGGTCGGCCGTTGCTCCCGAGGTCTGTCCGGGGATCGGCTCCGGGACAGGCCCGGTCGTGCCGCCCACGGACGGTCGGGGACCTTGTCCGGCGACCGGTGCGGCCACCGCGCCGAGCCGGGCCAGCTCCGCCGCGAAGACCCCTTCGGGCGCGGCCGTCGCGACCGCCGTCGCGTCCGCGGCCGTGTCGACGTCCCGCAGGCGGGGCAGATCCCGTACTCGCAGCCCGGCCCCGACGAGACGTTCCCGCTGCGCGGCACCCGTCGTGTGCGTCGACATCGGTACCCCCCGCAGGAGCTCCGGGTCGGGTTCGGCGAGGCCCAGTGCCCAGAAGCCGCCGTCCTCGGCCGGCCCGAAGTACGCGTCGCAGTCCGCGAAGTCCACCGTGAGCAGGGCGGGCGTCACCTGGGGCGTGTCCATGCCGATGAGCAGCGCGGGCCCGTCGCAGCCCGCGAACGCCGCGGCCAGCCGCTCGTCCAGAGTGCCGGCGCACTGTCGTACGACGTCGAAGCCGGCCGGAAGCCAGGGGCCGGGCGTCCCTTCGAGCACGAGGACCCGGCGCCGCGCGGGCGTCGCCGCCACCGCGCGCAGGGTGTCCACGAGGGCCGCCTCGGCGAGCGTCGCCGCTTCCCGGGGAGTGAACGGCGGTGTGAGCCGGGTCTTCACCCGTCCAGGACGCGGTTCCTTGGCGATGACGAGCAGGGTGACGCTCACTGGACGGTTCCTCCTCGGGACGGCGCGAGGGCCGACGTCGGTGCCGGTGCCGGTGCCGGGACCTGAACTCCGGCCTGGGCTCCGGCCTGGGCTCCGGCCTGAACTCCGGCCTGAACTCCGGCCTGGGCTCCGGTCCGGGGCGCCGTCTGGGTCCGGGCTCCGGGCTGGGCCGCCGTCTGTGCTTCGGCTGGGGAGTGGGCCCCGCCGGGGGACGGGGTCAGGGCGGGAATCCGGACGGGCGTGGGGGGTTCGGCCAGTACGCGGCGCATGTCCCGTACCGCCTGCCAGGTGCCGCGCCACGTGCCGGTGACCTTGGAGACACCGGTGCGGGCCAGATACGGCACGTCGTGCTCGGCGACGCGCCAGCCGGCATCGGCGGCGCGGACGACCATCTGGAGCGGATAGCCGCTGCGCCGGTCGGTGAGCCCGAGTCCGAGCAGCGCCTCGCGGCGGGCCGCGCGCAGCGGACCGAGGTCGTGCAGCCGCAGGCCGGTGCGGCGCCGGAGCATCCGAGCCAGCGCGATGTTGCCCGCACGGGCGTGCGCGGGCCAGGCGCCGCGCTCCTGCGGGCGGCGCCGGCCGAGCACGAGGTCGGCCTCGCCGGCCCGGACCTCGGCGACGAACGGCAGGAGCAGGGCCGGGTCGAGGGAACCGTCGCAGTCGCAGAAGCAGACGATGTCCGCGGTGGCGGCGGTGAGCCCGGCGTGGCAGGCGGCGCCGAACCCGCGGCGCTCCTCGCGTACGACGGTGGCGCCGAGCGCGCGGGCCAGTTCCGCGGAACCGTCGGTGGAACCGTTGTCCACGACCAGCGCGCGCCAGCCGGGCGGGATCCGGGAGAGCACCCAGGGCAGGGCGCCGGCCTCGTTCAGACAGGGAAGGACCAGGTCGACGTCCGGGTCCGGTACGGGAAAGGTCGTCACGGGTTTCACCTTACGAACGCGAAAGGGATATACCGGACTTCATGTCCTTACGAAACTCGGACGTCGGTCTCGACGAGCCACACCGGACCGGACCGGGTGGGACGCTGGATTCATGCATCAACCGCACGAATCCCCAGGTGCCGGACCTGCCCCGAGCGTGAACGGGGGGCCGGGACCGGTCGCGAGCCCTCACCCGGGGACTGCTCCGAATACTCACCCGGGGACTGCTCCGAATACTCATCAGGGGATTGCTCCGAACACCCGCGCGGGGACTGCCCCGAACACCCGCCAGGGGATTGCTCCGAACGCCCACCCGGGGCCCGCCGCGAGTCCTCTCGGAGAGACCGCCGAGCCCCCTTGCACGGCGACCACCCGGGTCCTGGTCGTGGACGACGACCCGACCGTGGCCGAGGTCGTCTCCGGGTACCTCGACCGCGCCGGGTACCTCGTGGACCGCGCCGCGGACGGCCCCGCCGCGCTCGCCCGGGCCGCCGCGCACCGGCCCGACCTGGTGGTGCTCGACCTGATGCTGCCGGGCATGGACGGCCTGGAGGTGTGCCGCCGACTGCGCGCCCAGGGGCCCGTGCCGGTCATCATGCTCACCGCACGCGGCGACGAGGACGACCGGATCCTCGGCCTGGAGGTCGGGGCCGACGACTACGTCACCAAGCCGTTCAGCCCGCGGGAACTGGTCCTGCGGGTCGAGTCCGTCCTGCGCAGGACCCGTCCGGTGGCCACCGCGCGCCCGCTGCGCGCCGCCGGTCTCACCATCGACCCGTCGGCCCGGCGGGTCACCAAGAACGGCACCGAACTCGCCCTCACCCTGCGCGAGTTCGACCTCCTGGCTTTCTTCCTCCGGCACCCCGGCCGGGCGTACGCCCGCGAGGACCTGATGCGCGAGGTGTGGGGCTGGGACTTCGGCGACCTGTCGACGGTCACCGTCCACGTACGCCGGCTGCGTGGCAAGGTCGAGGACGATCCCGCACGCCCCCGCCTGATCCAGACGGTGTGGGGCGTGGGCTACCGCTTCGACGACACGGAAGCGGCGGCCCGGCCCGCCGACGCCGGACGGACCCACCCCACGCCCGAGGAAGCACCTGAGGAAGCACCCGAGGAAGAGGCCCGCTCGTGAACGACATACTCGTCATGGCCCTGTTCGCCTTCCTGGGTGCCGCAGCGGCCGGCCTGCTCGGGGCGGGCGCGCTCCGGCTGCTCAGGAGCCGCTCGCTCACCGCGTCCGTCGCGGTCGTCGCCGCCGTGGCCGTCTGCGCGATGCTCGCGGGAACGCTGGCGGTGGCCTGGGCGATGTTCCTCTCCCCGCACGACCTGAGCGTGGTCACGACGGTCGTCGCCATGGCGGCCGTCGTCTCCCTGGCCACCGCGCTCCTGCTGGGCCGCTGGGTCGTGGCCCGCAGTCGGGCGCTGACCCTCGCCGCCCGCTCCTTCGGCGACGGCGGCGACTTCGCGGCCCCCGAGGGCCCGGCGACCGCCGAACTCTCCGCCCTCAGCCGCGAGTTGGCTGCCACCAGCCGCAAGCTGGCCGAGTCCCGCGACCGCGAACGCGCCCTGGAGACCTCGCGCCGCGAGCTCGTCGCCTGGATCTCGCACGACCTGCGCACCCCGCTCGCCGGGCTGCGCGCGATGTCCGAGGCGCTGGAGGACGGTGTGGCGGCGGACCCGAACCGCTATCTGCGCCAGATCCGTACGGAGGTCGAACGCCTCAACGACATGGTCGGCGACCTCTTCGAACTCTCCCGGATCCACGCGGGCGCCCTCGCCCTGTCCCCCTCCCGCATCTCGGTGTACGACCTCGTCGGTGACGCCCTCGCGGGAGCGGATCCGCTGGCCCGCGAGCACGGCGTGCGTCTGGTCGGGAACCGCATCGAGCAGGTGCCGGTCGAGGTGGACGGCAAGGAGATGAGCCGCGTGCTCGGCAATCTCCTCGTCAACGCGATCCGCCGTACGCCCGCCGACGGCACGGTCGCGGTCGCCGCCGAACGCTCGGACGTGGGCGTCGTCCTGTCCGTCACCGACGGCTGCGGAGGCATTCCCGAGGAGGACCTCCCGCGCGTCTTCGACACCGGCTGGCGCGGCACCCACGCCCGTACACCACCCGCCGGCGCGGGCCTCGGCCTCGCCATCGTCCGCGGCATCGTCGAGGCCCACCGGGGCATGGCCGCCGTCCACAACGTCCCCGGCGGCTGCCGCTTCGAGGTCACCCTCCCGATGGCCGGGGCGTGAAGGACGCCCCGGTCTTTCGGCCGGGGCGTTCGTTCCCTGAGATTCCGGCCGGGGCGTCCGCCACCAAGGGGCCTGGCAGGGGATTCGCTCCCGGAAGTCCCGCTCCCGGAAGTCCTACTCCCGGAAGTCCCGCTCCCGGAAGTCCTACTCCCGGAAGTCCCGCTCCCGGAAGTCCCGCTCCCGGAAGTCCTAGTCCCCGCGCAGTGGCGCCGTCGCGAACTCCCGCATTCCCTCGGTGAATCCGATCTCCGCCTTCCACCCCAGCTCGGCGCGCAGCCGGGCCGAGTCCGCGGTGATGTGCCGTACGTCCCCGAGCCGGTACTCCCCGGTGACGACCGGCTCGGGCCCGCCGTAGGCGTCCGCCAGGGCCCGCGCCATCTCTCCGACCGTACGGGGCTCACCGCTGCCGGTGTTGTAGACAGTGAGGGCGCCGTCCCGCGAACTCGCCTCCAGGGCGGCCACGTTGGCGGCGGCCACATCTCCCACGTGGACGAAGTCCCGCCGCTGTCCGCCGTCCTCGAAGACCCGCGGGGCCTCACCGCGGGCGAGCGCGGACCGGAAGAAGGAGGCGACGCCCGCGTACGGGGTGTCGCGGGGCATCCCGGGGCCGTAGACGTTGTGATAGCGCAGCGACACCGCCACGCCGTCCGTCGAGCGCGCCCAGGCCGCCGCGAGATGCTCCTGGGCCAGCTTGGTCGTCGCGTACACATTGCGCGGGTCTACGGGCGCGTCCTCGCCCACCAGACCCGGCGTCAGTTCCTCACCGCAGCGCGGGCACCGCGGCTCGAAGTGCCCCGCGTCCAGATCGGCGACGGCCCGCGGCCCCGGCCGCACCACCCCGTGCCACTCGCACGCGTACCGCCCCTCCCCGTACACGACCATCGACCCGGCGAGCACGAGCCGCCGTACCCCCGCGTCCGCCATCCCGGCGAGCAGGACGGCCGTACCGAGGTCGTTGCGCGACACGTATTCGACCGCGTCGCCGAACCCGACGCCGAGGCCCACCATCGCGGCCTGATGGCACACCGCGTCCATGCCGTTCAGCGCTTCGGCGACGGCCTCGGCGTCCCGCACGTCGTGTCCGTCCCGAAGGTCGAACACAGTCGCCTCGTGGCCCCGCGCGCGCAGCGCCGCGACGACCCGACCTCCGATGAACCCGGCCCCGCCGGTAACCAGTACACGCATGACACGAACGCTAGAACGGCCACCCCGTCCGTCGGCATCACCACGCCCACCACGTCACCGCTCCGTAAGACCTGGGTCGACGGCAGGACCTGGGACGACGGCAGGACCTGGGACGACGGCGCCTCCGGCGTCGGCCGGGTTCCGGCTCGGGGCGTGGCGGCGCGGGCTCACATGCGGAGCAGCCGTTGGGTGATCTCGCGGTACTGCCGCAGCGCGTGCCGGAGTTCGTCGGACTGGGTCTCGGGGTCCTGGCCGTGCCAGCCCTCGTGGAGGGTGCGCCGCCGTTCCGTGAGCGCGCTCATGAGGTGGGCCGCGGCCTCGTCGAACGCGGTCTCGGCCTCCTCCAGCGCCTCACGCGGGCTGTGCGCGAAGGTGTTGAGGGCGTGGTGGAGCCGCTGGGTGAGTTCGGCCCGCTCGTCCGCCCCGAGCAGTGGCTCCGGGCCGGGCGTGCGACGCCCGGCGGAACCGGGTTGCCTGTCCGGGGGCTGCTGGGCGCGTGTCTGGTCGTACATCATCGTGGGCCACTTCCTGTACGTCGTACCGGCGGGGCGCGTAGAGAGATCGGGTGGCGACGATCATGTCGCAACGATCGTGTCGTGCCGATCTGGTGTGACGTCGTGTCGTGACGGTCGTGTCGTGACGATCGGGTGGTGACGGTCGGATCGGGCGTTCCGGAAGGGGCGTCACTGCGGTGATCACGGCCGCCACGGTCACCCGAGAGGCATGGGTCGCACACCGGGCTGTCAGTCAACGCCGGGCGACCCCGGGTGTCAACGCGATCCTGTTCCCGGTCGCGGACGCACTCGACCCGTGGGTATCGATCGGGGGGGTCGACCGGGGTGTGGATTCAGCGCGGGCGCGTGGGTCGGCCCGCCCGCGGACGCGGTCAGCCGGCGCTGGATCCCTCCGGTGCCGTCTGCGCGGCGCGCCGGTACTCGGCGTTGATGCGCTGAGCTTCTTCGAGCTGGTCCTCAAGGATGACGATGCGACAAGCGGCCTCGATCGGGGTTCCCCGGTCGACGAGTTCCCGCGCGCGGGCGGCGATCCTCAGCTGATAGCGGGAGTAGCGGCGGTGGCCGCCCTCCGAGCGGAGCGGAGTGATCAGGCGTGCCTCACCGATGGCTCGGAGGAAGCCCGCTGTGGTGCCGAGCATCTCGGCGGCCCTGCCCATCGTGTACGCGGGGTAGTCGTCGTCGTCGAGACGACCACTGAGTGGAGTGTCCGCTGTCATTTCACCTCGTTGTGGCACGCGTCGAGGGGCCCCGCTGCCGTACGGCACCAGGGCCCCGAAGGAAATTGAACACCATCTGCCGGCTCTACTGCGGAGCCGACCGTCTGTTTCCGCTACCGGGCCCGAGCGAGGGGCGGGTGAGCGGGGATCGTGTGGGCGTGACCGGGAACCACCGTCCATTCCGGGTTCTTGCGGTACCCGGACCGGGATGCTCTCGGCCGGGCGATCCTGATGGCGTCTTCCTCCTCCGTTCTTCCGCTGAGTCCCTCACTGGCCGGACCGGAAGCGAACTCCCGCGGCCCGACGAGGTCTGTACAAGAAACCCTAGTCACGCCACCGCCCGATGTCTACCGTGACAAAGACAGATTTTGAGGTGCTAGGGGCCCAGATATTCTGCGGCACGCAGCGACCAACCCGGCGACCGGCGGGACCGCTGAATAGAATGGACTTCCATGTCGAACCCTGACGAGCTCCTCGTTGACATCTCCGCCATGGTGGAGTCCGGGCACAGCACGCAGATGTCGTTGACCGTGGTCGTCGGCGGTGCCGTCATCACCGGTCGGCTGGCCCCGGAGGCCGTGTGGCGGGAGCGGGTGTCGGAGGTCCTGAAGGACTCGGACCGTCTCGGCCCGTTCTCCGACATCTTCGCCCCCGACCGGAGGGCGGCCCGGAGTGAGCGCGCCGGGGAGCCGACCCATCTGCACTTCCATCTCGCCCGCATCCTTCAGGGCAGCGTCGGGATTCCCGACACCGGCGGGATGTACCGCGTCGCGATCGAGGACGTCGGCGCCTGGACCGTGGGCGACTTCAGCTACTCCGACCAGTGAAACGCGATGAGGGCCCCGCCGACCGTGTCGGCGGGGCCCTCATGGCTGTGCTGTTATCGGCGGAGCTCCTCAGAGCTCGAGCGGGTCGGGGCTGCCGAGCAGAGCCGAGGCGTTCTGGAGCGGGCTGAGGACGGGCGGGGGCGTGGCCACCTCAGGGGTACGGCAGGTGAAGCCGAGACGGGCCATGGCCCGGGTCACTTCGCCGCCCGTGAAGTCGCGGCGGTCCTGGCGGGTGATGACCTCGCCCACCTGCTTGACGGGGTAGTGGCAGCGGCCGATGATCACGGACTCACCCGTGATCGGCTCGGGCTTGATCCCCTTCATCGACTCCAGCACACCACTCTTGGTGAGATCGAACGGGAAGCGGGCGATGACACAGCGCATGATGCCTCACAGATAGCGGGAAAAAGGGGCCCGAGCGGCGAGCCGGGCCGAGCGGACCGGCCGGGGACGGCGGGACGCTCAGTTGAAGAGGGCGAGAGCGCCCGGGGTGCGGCGGGGGTCGAGGACGTCACGTACGCGGACCCGATCCGTGTACGCGGAGCCGTCGCGGACGACCAGGAGCTGGGCCTCGGTGACCGAGCCCGTGCACTGGTCGTCCGCGTCGCAGACGAGGAGGAACCCGACGCGGGCGCCCGCCATGACGGACAGCGCCACCTCGACGGTCATGTCGCCCCGCACCCGCAGCCCGGAGGAGTGCCTCAGGTCGGCCACGACGGCCAGGGCGGGTCCGGCGGAATGCGGCTGCATCTGAACGAGCGCCAAAGGAGGCCTCCTGCGGGGTGAGTGCGGGGGTGAGCGTGGCGAACGGTGAAGAGTGACTGGCGTCAGTATCCGCTGGTGGCCAGTGAACGACGGCTGGTCACCAGCAGATGCTGACGGGCGACTGGTGAACGGCGGCCAGCAGTCGGTTGCCGTTAACCGGTTAACGGCGACCTGCGACCGGCCAACGGCAACCAGCTAACGGCGACCTTCGACCGGGTAACAACAAGGGGTTGACGGTGACCTTCGACCTGCGACCGGCAACCGCCACGGCGAACGGTGACCGTGACCTGCGACCGGCAACCGCCACGGCGAATGGTGACCGTGACCTGCGACCGGCAACAAGCGACCGGCAACCAGCAACATGTCACCGCGACCGGCAACATGTCACCGCGACCGGCAAGCGGCGACTGGCGACCAGCGACCGGTGACCGGTCGCCGGTGATCAAGTCACCGGCGACCAGCGTGTTGCGGTCCTGAGCCGTCAGCCGTCAGCCGTCAGGTCTCAGGTCTCAGGTCTCAGCCAACGGATGTCGGCTCAGCCGTCTGCTGACAGGCGTCGGGTCTCGGCTGTCGGGCGCCTGACGCCAGGCCCCTGACGTCGGCCGTCGCGCGTCAGCGGTCAGGCGTCGTGCGTCAGCCTGGACTACTACTGCTGGGCCGGGCGATGCGTCGTCGTGCCGGCGGAGCGGCCCTGGCCGGGACGGCCACGCCGGCCCCGGGAGGAGCCCGAGGCGCTGCGGCGGGGACGCTCCGTCACCGGCGCGCGGATGACGACCGGCACGCCCGAAGGCGCCTGGGCGCCGGTGATGCGAGTCAACTCCGCTTCCCCTGAACGCACTTGGCTGGTCTGCGGGGTGATGCCGGCGGCGACCATCAACCGGCTCATCTCGCGACGCTGGTTGGGCATCACCAGGGTCACCACGCTGCCGGACTCGCCGGCACGGGCCGTACGGCCGCCGCGGTGCAGGTAGTCCTTGGGGTCGGTCGGGGGATCGACGTTGACCACGAGGTCCAGCTGGTCGACATGGATGCCGCGTGCCGCGACATTGGTCGCCACCAGGACCGTCACGTGCCCCGTCTTGAACTGGGCCAGGGTCCGCGTGCGCTGCGGCTGGGACTTGCCGCCGTGCAGGGCCGCGGCGCGGACGCCGCTGCTCAGCAGGTGATCGGTCAGCCGGTCCACCGCGTGCTTGGTGTCCAGGAACATGATCACCCGGCCTTCGCGCGCCGCGATCTCGGTGGTCGTCCGGCTCTTGTCCGAGGCCTGCACGTGGAGGACGTGGTGCTCCATCGTCGTGACAGCGCCCGCGGACGGGTCGACGGAATGGACCACCGGGTCGGAGAGGTAGCGGCGGACCAGGAGATCGACGTTGCGGTCCAGGGTGGCGGAGAAGAGCATCCGCTGCCCTTCCGGACGCACCTGGTCGAGCAGCGCCGTGACCTGCGGCATGAAGCCCATGTCGGCCATCTGGTCGGCCTCGTCCAGGACGGTGATGGCGACCTGGTTCAGTCGGCAGTCGCCTCGCTCGATGAGGTCCTTGAGCCTGCCCGGCGTCGCGACGACGACCTCGGCCCCGCCGCGCAGGGCGCCGGCCTGGCGGCCGATCGACATCCCGCCGACGACGGTGGCCATCCGCAGGCGCAGGGAACGGGCGTACGGGGTGAGCGCGTCGGTGACCTGCTGGGCCAGCTCCCGGGTGGGCACGAGGACCAGGGCCAGCGGCTGCCTGGGCTCGGCGCGCTGACCGGCGGTACGGGCCAGCAGCGCGAGGCCGAAGGCCAGGGTCTTGCCCGAGCCGGTGCGGCCGCGGCCGAGTACGTCACGGCCCGCGAGGGAGTTCGGCAGGGTCGCGCCCTGGATCGGGAACGGGACGCTGACGCCCTCGTGGCCGAGCGCCGCGAGCAACTGCTCCGGCAGGGCGAGGTCGGCGAACGCCTCCACGGGCGGCAGAGCGGGCGTGATCGTCACCGGCACCGCGAACTCTCCCTGCGGAGAGGACTGTTGGCGTCCGTAGCCCTTCGACCGGCTGGGGGCGCCGGAACGGCCCGAGGACGGCGCTCCGAATCGGCTGCCGCCACTCCTCTTGGAGCCGGCGCCCTCTGTGCGGGTGCGGGAGTAGCGATCGTTGGTGCGCGTGCGGTTCATGCGGAACCTTCCTTGATCGGGCGCGTATCAAGGAATTCCCGCAGCGAATGAGCAGCGCAGAGAATCGCGAGAACGAGCCGAATTAAATTCAGCACCGAATCGGATCGGTGAGAACTCTCACGGGATGTGCTGCCGAACGGGCGGCGCGATCCCGGAAAAAGATGAATGAAGATGGTGAAGAGGGTGAAGCGGAATGGATGGGAATGAAGGAAAGCGAAGGGAAGCGAAGAGAAACGAACGGGAAGCGACCTGGAGGCATCGGACGACGTGCGACAGAACACAGGAGCGGACCGGACGTGACCTTACGCGGACCATACGTCGTCCTTACGTGGCCCCTACGCAGACCCGGAGCGAGCCGGGAACGGGAACAGACCGACGTAGACCAGGAGCAGACGAGGAGCGGACCAGGTGGACCAGGTGTGGCCCGGGTGCGAGATCGGCGGCAGAGGTCAGGAAAAGGGCCGAAAGGTCCGGGCGCGGGCGCCGCTCCGAAGCGTTCGCTTCCCGAGCGGCGGGTGGAGCTTCCCGTATCGGGGGAGCTTCCCGTACCGAGGGCCGTGGACCCGGGCGGGCGGGCCGCCGTGGACCCTGATCCGATCCTGAACTCCCGGAAGCGCGGTCGCGGGTCGAACCCACCGCGGACCGCCGGGGCGTCTGCGCCGAAAACGCGGCGAGCTGGGGCCCGCACCCCAAGGTGCGGGCCCCAGCTGCGCCGTGCATGCGGGTGTCAGGCGGGAACGATGTTCTCCGCCGTCGGGCCCTTCTGGCCCTGCGCGATGTCGAAGGACACCTTCTGGCCTTCCTGGAGCTCACGGAAGCCCTGCGCGGCGATGTTCGAGTAGTGGGCGAAGACGTCCGCGCCGCCGCCGTCCTGCTCGATGAAGCCGAAGCCCTTTTCAGCGTTGAACCACTTCACGGTGCCAGTAGCCATGTCAATTCTCCTTTGGGACGGTGCTCGGAGTCCGCACAGTGCCGACTCCGTGTCGCCGTGATGATTACCCCGCCGGAAATGACCGGATACAAAAGAACTCCACCCTGCAAGAACAGGGTGGATGCTCACAAGTTTTTGGGAACCACAACTGCAACTGCTATCGACAGTAGCACGGCACGATCGATTGTGCGCGGCGGATAACTTCGCGTCGCCTGTCGATCAAGAAATTCTCATCGCGTCCGTTGTCGATTTCTTACGTCGCCGCCACAGATATTGGCTCGCCCGGGGCGCAGCGTTTCTGCCCCGGGATCATGCGACGGAGTTCGGGAAAAGTGACGAAAACCGAACCCGCGCCGTCGCCGCCCGGCACGAGCGCCACGAGTGCGCCACGCGGCACGGTGACGGCACCCTACTCCGCATCGCGCACCGGTGTCGGTCACCGTCGGGACGGCCCGTGCGGCAGGAAGAAGCACCGGCGGGATCACCCGTACGGCGGGGAGGGCACCGGCGGGACCGCCTGTACGGCGGGGAGGGCCATCGGCGCGACGCACGTATGCGGAATCGAGACCATCCCGTATGCCTCTCCCTGCAACTCCCGGGCGGTCCCGCGCTGTCCTGTGAGGCAGAACCCGCGGCCGGGTGCACTGCGGCCGTATGCCGTGGTCACGCAGGCCGTGACCATGACTTCGTCGGTCGCGAGGAGTCGGCCGGGAGAAGTCGTCGAGAAAAGGATGAGTCATGCCCGGTCTCATACGTACGTCGGCGATCGCGCTGGCGGGCGGGGTCATGCTGCTGACGGGGTGCCAGAGCTCGGCGGGCGCGGGTTCCGCCGCGGGTACCCCCAGCTCCTCTGCGGACGCCTCGGCCGGAGCAGCCGTACAGGCGGACGCCCCGGCACCGGCCGCGTCACCCTCGTCGAGTCCCGCCGGCCCGCCCACGCCGTCGCACGGCTCCGCCACCCCGGCTCGGGCCACGGATCAGGCCCCTGCCGCGACCAGCCACCCGCCCACGGCCGTTGCCGGCTGCCGCAACCTGGCCGCCGGCGACGCGGTGAAGGCCGCCGTGACCCGGGTGTACCGGCACGACGTCACCCATTTCACGCACATCGAGCCGGTGCCGCACGTGTTCTTCTACGGCCAGTGCGGCACCGTCCGATACGCCGCCACCCGTTTCGGCCTCACCGCGGGTGCCACGCAGCCGGAACTCGTGGGTATGCAGGACGAGGGCAGTGCCATCAAGTACTTCCGCAGCTCCGGTGGCGGTGGCTGGGTCTATGTCGCGAGCGACGGCTTCCCCGCCGGGCCGCACGGCTGCGCAGACATCCCGGCGATTCCCGACGCCCTGGCCACCGCCTGGGGGAACTGCTCGCTCGGGCACTGAGCCGCCCGCGCGGCCGCGGCACTCGCTACAGGCCCCCTGGCCTCGCCGCGGTCGCGGTGTTCCGGGTCGGCGTGGCGGTCGTCGCCGTTGTCGCCGCGAAGGGCGGGGTGTCCTGTTCGCGGGTGGCGCCGACAGGGGACGGCGCGTCGGGCGCCGGCACAGCGGAGCGCACTGCCATCCGACAAGCCGCCCGGACCAGGGGCAACGCACCAAGCTGAACAGGTGACCGGCACCTGGCCGAGCAGGTGACCGGCACTTGGCCGAGCGGGTGACGGGCACCTGGCCGAGCGGGTGACGGGCACCTGACCGGCCGCACGGGCCGTGCCCCGGGGCCGCTGGTGCTCACGGCGACGACGGCGCCGGAAACCCTGTCGGGATCGCGGCCGGAGAGGCCGTCGCCTCGTGCGCGATGGCGTCGAAGTCGACGTATCCGGTCTTCTCCAGCACCGAGATGTGGTCCAGCTCGGTCCGGTTGGTGGCCGTGGCCAGCTCCCGTACCAGCGTGTTGCGGGTGCTGCTGCGCACCTGCGCGAGCGCCTGGAAGATTCTGCCGTGCTCGTCACGCAGCAGATTCGCGAACTCCCGCCGATAGCCCTCGCCCTGGGCGGCCGACAGCTCCGCGAGCCAGCCCTGCTGCTCCGCGGTCGGCTGCGTCGGCAGCGCGATGGCGAGGTCTGCCGCGACGCTGCGAACGCGCTTGTCGAGGTCGGTGTGGCCGGCCACCAGATGGTCGCCCGCCTCCTTGATCGCCTTCGTGGGGGCCAGCTTGACCGCCTGTCGGCCCGCGGGTATCTCCCACAGCCCTTCGAGCTCCACCCGCACCACGAGGTCCCGATCGGCGACGGTCAGTGGTCCCCAGGGTGTGTTCACCGCCGGGCCGGGGTCGGCTATGGCGGCCTTCACGGCGTCGAAACGGTGGGGGTACGAGTAGAACACCGGGTACGCGAGTGAGCCGATCGTGCCGACGATCGCCAACACCATGAACATCGTGACGATGCTGCGCCGCAACTGAGCCTCCCTGGGACCGACTGGTTCTCGGAAACCTGTGCGTGGCCGGTGCGGTCCGTACCGGCCGGAGCCGTTCTTGGCGCGTGCCGAGTGCTCCGGCCCCTTTCCCGTACGGGGAACGGGAGTTGTGGAGGCGGGGGCACCCGGCCGCGGCGCCAGAAGATCACTTCGCTTCCCGGGACCGATAGGGCCGAACGGCCCTGAGTGCCATGGTCGTACGGACACCGGAGCGCACCGCCGCACCGGCACGCCCCGTTTCGCGCTGTTCGCCCGCCTCTCGCCCTGCCGCTCGGCCGTTGCCGGACCCGGTGGCGGCGGAAGCGGCCATCCGCGCTCGTCGGCGATGCCCGCCGGCGTGAACCGCACAGTGCCCGTCCGCCGCCGGTCACACCACGGGACGGAGGGGGGCCGTTGGGCCCTCCAAACAGGGCCGTCCAAGGGCTGTTCGGCCCTATCGGGCCCCCGTACCCCGGCATTGATCATGAGGCGGCGGCCGGGAAGCGCCGCCGCGTCCACCCCCGTACGCAGGCACTTTCCGGCTCGTCGACGCCATGAGCGGGACGTACGCCATGGGCGGAGCATGAGGAGAAGGGGAGGGAGTCGTCCGGTGGACGAGGCACAGATACACCAGGTGGATACCGTGCGACCGAGCGCCGCGGTCTCCGCGGCCGACGAGGCACATGCCGTAGCCGAGGCACGCGCGGCCGACGAGGCACATGCCGTAGCCGAGGCACACGCGGCCGACGAGGTGGCGGGACGGACCGGAGAGAGGACCGCCCGCTCGTCGTGGGTGGACTGGCTGACGACCACCGATCACAAGAAGATCGGGACGATGTACCTCGTCACCGCGTTCGTGTTCTTCGGCGTCGGCGGCGTGATGGCACTGCTGATGCGTGCCGAACTGGCCCGGCCCGGACTGCAGATCATGTCGAACGAGCAGTTCAACCAGGCGTTCACGATGCACGGCTCGATCATGCTGCTCATGTTCGCGATGCCGCTGTTCACCGGCTTCGCCAACTGGATCATGCCGCTCCAGATCGGCGCGCCGGACGTGGCCTTTCCCCGGCTGAACATGCTGGCCTACTGGCTGTTCCTGTTCGGCTCGTCGATCGCGGCCTTCGGCTTCCTCACCCCGGGCGGTGCTGCCGACTTCGGGTGGTTCCTGTACGCGCCGCTGTCCGACGCCGTCCACTCACCGGGGCTCGGCGCCGACATGTGGATCATGGGCGTCGCGCTGTCGGGCTTCGGCAGCATCCTCGGCGCGGTCAACTTCATCACCACCATCATCTGCATGCGCGCCCCGGGTCTGACCATGTTCCGCATGTCGATCTTCACCTGGAACGTGCTGCTGACCGGCGTCCTGGTCCTGATCATCTTCCCGGTGCTGGCGGCGGCACTGTTCGCGCTCGAATGCGACCGGAAGTTCGGCAGTCATGTCTTCGACCCGGCGAACGGCGGCGCGCTGCTCTGGCAGCACCTGTTCTGGTTCTTCGGCCACCCGGAGGTGTACGTCCTCGCCCTGCCGTTCTTCGGCATCGTCTCCGAGGTGATCCCGGTCTTCTCCCGCAAGCCGATGTTCGGCTACATGGGCCTGGTCGGCGCCACCATCGCCATCGCGGGCCTGTCGGTGACGGTGTGGGCACACCACATGTATGTCACCGGTGGTGTCCTGCTGCCCTTCTTCGCCTTCATGACCATGTTGATCGCGGTACCGACGGGGGTGAAGTTCTTCAACTGGATCGGCACCATGTGGAAGGGCAGTCTGTCCTTCGAGACACCGATGCTGTGGACCACGGGCTTCCTGGTCACGTTCGTCTTCGGCGGTCTGACCGGGGTCATCCTGGCTTCGCCGCCGCTGGACTTCCATGTCTCCGACTCGTACTTCGTCGTGGCGCACTTCCACTACACGGTCTTCGGCACGGTCGTCTACGCGATGTTCGCCGGATTCCACTTCTGGTGGCCGAAGATGACCGGCAAGATGCTCGACGAGCGCCTCGGCAAGATCACCTTCTGGACCCTCACCGTCGGCTTCCACCTCACCTTCCTCGTCCAGCACTGGCTGGGTGTCGAGGGCATGCCCCGCCGCTACGCCGACTACCTCGCCTCCGACGGCTTCACGGCCCTCAACACCCTTTCCACGATCGGGTCGTTCCTGCTGGGCCTGTCGATCCTGCCGTTCCTCTACAACGTGTGGAAGACGGCCAAGTACGGCAAGAAGGTCGAGGTCGACGACCCGTGGGGCTACGGCCGTTCGCTGGAGTGGGCGACCTCGTGCCCGCCGCCGCGGCACAACTTCACCTCGCTGCCGCGGATCCGGTCCGAGTCCCCGGCGTTCGACCTGCACCACCCGGAGATCGCCGCGGCCGAGGCGGTGAGCTGAGGCATGGCGCAGCCCGTTCTGGCGCTGGGCGCCGCCCTGCTGACCGTGTCCGGCAGTGTCTGGTACGTCCCGGCCCTCGCCGATCTGCGCGCGGGAGCCGACCGGCCTCGTTCCCGCCGCGACGCGGCCGCGGCCTGTGTGAGCGCCTGGGTCACGATCGGAGTCATCGCCGTCCTGTTCCTGGTGACCGAGGCGTGGTGGATCCCCGCCGTCGCCGCCGCGGCGGGTACGGCTGCCATGTTCGGCTTCTGGACGCGTGCGGCCCTGCGACGCCGACACGAGGCCGAGGAGGCGGCCCACCACTGGGAACAGCTGCGGTGGAGCGGGCCTCTCGCCGGTACCGGCCACCCCCGGAGCGGCCGCACCGCCTTCGCCGCCCTCGTCGGCGCCGGACTCGCCACCGCGGTGGCCACAGCGGTCCTTCTGCTGACCGTCGGCCCCGACAACGGCCCGTACTGGCTGACGGCCGCCGTCCCCGCCACTCTGGTCGGCCTGTTCCTCCTGATCGCGGCCACGGTGACGCACACGCACAGCCATACGCATACGCATACGCATACGCGCACCGCTCGGAGAGGTTCAGTCGCGGCCCCTGGACGACCCCTACGACAAGGGGGCATCCGCATACGTCCCGGCACGCACCCGGCACACGGTGAGTGACCCACCGGGACGGCGGGCCTCTTAGCCCGGTCGGGGCCTTCGGGCCCCGAGAGAGGCCACGGTCTGAGCGCTCACGCGGGCGCTCACGCGGCACTCACGCGCTGCCGCGCGCCCGGAAGATGCGCCGTGCCGACCGGACGGCGAAGACCAGTACCGTCACCACGATCACGAACGTCAGCGCGTCGACGAGTTCCACGACCGGGTGGGATGCGTGCAACAGCGCCGGCAGCCTGGCGGAGATCATCGCCAGGCCCATGAGGAGGGGGAGCCAAGCCGAGAAGAGGCGCATGCCCTGGTCGGGGCCCTCTCCCTTTGACGCCTTGACGCGCTCCCACCAACGGCTACCGAGACTTCCGACCACCAGCGCGCACCCCAGGGCGACCACCGACCAGTCCATCAACCGCAGCATCGTGCCTCCTTGGCTGCCAAGATCATCCTCTTGCGGAAGAGGGTCGGCAAGGGGCCGAGGGCCGCGATGGACGAGCGCCCTATTGTTTTGCCAGTTCATGACAGCGGGGCCGACCTGCCGCGCAGCGCGGGGGCATGGGCGACCCTTCTTCGAAACGGAGCAAAGTCGCTGGTCGGGCCCGCCGGAAGGGGATCCTGCGACGACAACTCCGCGCCAGGTTGCACCTATTGATCGTGATCAGCACGAACAACCCGACCGAGTCGTCTCGTTACGGCACGGGCGAGGGAACCCATCCGGACTCGCCGACCGTCGCCGGGGGCACCCTTCGGTCCCGCGAGGGCGTAGGCCGCGGTTCGAACGCCGGCAACGGCCAGGGCCGGGTTCAGCGAACCGGGAAGCCGAAGGAGTAGCCCTGCTCCTTGAGCCGGGGGAGGATGCGGCGCAGGGCTGCGACGGTCTGGGAGCGGTCACCGCCGGCGTCGTGGAAGAGGAGCGTCGGCCCGTTGGGCAGCTCCCGCTCGACGGTGGCGACGATGGCGTCCGTGCCCGGCCGCTCGAAGTCCTTGGAGTCCACGTTCCAGCCCAGCGGGCGCATGCCCCGGGAGGCGGCCAGCTTGCGGCTGTAGGGGGTGAAGGCACCGCCGGGCGCCCGGTAGTACATCGGCCGTACGCCCCCGGACGCCTCGGTGATCATGCGTTGGGCGTCGAGTATCTGCCGCGACTGGTACGCCTGGGGCTTGGTGTCCATGGTGGTGTCGTGCGACACCGAGTGGTCGCACAGCCGGTGTCCGGCCTCGACCACCTTCTTCACGAGGTCGGGGTGGGCCTGCGCCTGCGTCCCCACCATGCAGAACGTGGCCTTCACCCCGTACTCCCGCAGCACGTCGAGCACTTGAGGGGTCCACACGGGGTCGGGGCCGTCATCGATGGTGATGTTGACGCCACGCGCCCCCTTGTCCGAGGCATGCGCGATGGTCACCGCGACCGCCTTGACGCCACTGCCCGGCGTGGCCGACGCGGCCGCCTTCGGCGACGAACCGCCCACGGCCTCGGCCTGCGCGGTCCACAGTGAGGCACCGGCGCCGAGCAACGCCACCCCGAGCGCCGCCCCGACCACCTTGCCGTACCAGCCCTGCCCACCGCCGTGCCGTGCCATGTCCGCCCCGCTTTCCCGCAGTTCCTCGCCGATTCCTTGGTCACCTCGCAACCATCTGGCAGGACGAGAGAAGGCGGCCACGGGATGCGTCCGTTACCGATCAAAGACAATCCCGGGGGGATTCACGGACAACCGAGCGAGCAGCGGGCGAAACCGAGCCGCTCGACCCGATCCCGCCCATCCCCCCGGCGCTGGCGCGCGCCCACCGCGGTGGCCCGCCGGAGCCGACGTCCCCCAACGGAGTGGAGTGCCGCCGCTCGCGTCGGTGAGGCCGACCGGGCACCACTCGCGCCGGGGTGGTTCCAGATGGTTCCTGCGGCGTTGGCCGCTCGGGCCGGCTGCGTTCGACGCGCATGGTTCGCCGTGCGCGCATCGGAGTTCAGGCTTGCTGAGGGAAGGACGAGATGAGGTCCTATGGCGCGGAAAGGTTCCGACTCGCACTGCGAAACCGCAGGTCGATGGTTGCTGGGGTTGCTGTACTTCCGTGCTGTACGGCTTCAGCTTTTCGGTGAGCGCGGGCGCGGTCATGGCGGCTGGTGACGGTGTGGGGGTGGGTGTCGCTGAGGACCAGCGTGTGCTGGATGAGGGTGGCTTCCGGCAGAGGGACGGTTCAGCCGGTGGCGCGGCTTCAGGGCTCCGGTCGCCGATTTCACCCCGCCGTACAACCGTTCGTTCTCTTTGGCGGTCTCCTGCGGCGCAGCCCTGATCTGAACGGCAGATGTCTCTGGGCTGATGCGGAGCGAAAGGGCGGACGTATGCGCAGAGTTCGGAAACTGGCCGTGCTGGCCACCGCCACGGCCATGGCGGTGGGCACGGCTGTCCTGGGCGCGGGTGGTCCTGCCGGTGCCGTGCCGGGCCCCAAGGCGTCGGCGGCCGGCAAGTCGGCCGACTTCAACGGGGACGGCTACGGCGACCTGGCCGTCTCGGCGAACGGCTACGTCGCGGTCATGTACGGGACGAAGACAGGTCTCAGCGCCTCCCGGCACCAGGTGCTGTCCGGCAATCCGGGGCCCAACGACGCAGGCGCGTACATCGGTTTCGGTGATTCGACTGCGGCGGGGGACCTGGACGGCGACGGCTACGACGACCTGGTGGTGGGCGTCTATTACGAGGCCCCGGCGGGGGCGATCTTCTGGGGCGGACCCAGGGGACTGTCCGGCCGCACACCCCTCTCCTTCTCCCCCGGTCTGGTGCTCGTGGGCGACTTCGACGGCGATGGCCAGGACGACCTCGTCACCTCCACGAACACGGACTACCTCGACACGGAGACCAGACTGTCCCGGGGTCCGTTCGGCCGAGACGGCACGTCCGCCTCGACCAGCCTCGTGGACACCGGGATCACGCCCGACAGTCTGGCGGCCGGGGACGCCAACGGCGACCACGTGTCCGACCTGCTTTCCGTGGGAAGACGTAACGGCACCGCTGACGCTTCCCTGGTGCTCGGCTCGAAGAACGGCTTCGGCCCCGCCAAGGACTTCTCCACCATGGTCAACTCGGGGAGCCTCGCGGACGTCGACGGCGACGGCTACGCCGACGTCGTCCTGGGCGCCGGGCTGGAGGGCTACCAGCCCAAGGGCGTCGTGGGCGGTTCGGTCATCGTCCAGTACGGCAGCCCGGGGGGCGTGAGCACCACCCGCAAGCCGGCGCGCATCAGCCAGGACACCGCCGGTGTGCCCGGCACCGGCGAGAAGGCCGACCGGTTCGGCTACGACCTGGACACCGGCGACGTCGACGGCGACGGCTACGCCGACGTTGCGATCGGAGTGATGCAGGAAAGCATCTCGGGGGTCCGCTTCACCGGCGCGGTGACCGTGCTGCGCGGCTCGTCCAAGGGACTGACCGCAACCGGTGCCGTGTCCTGGCACCAGAACACGGCCGGAGTACCGGGTGCCAACGAGTCCTACGACATGTTCGGCTCGCGGGTTTCCCTGATCGACATGAACGGTGACGGACGAAGTGAACTCGCCGCCGGCACGGACGGTGAGAACAACTACGAGGGCAACCTTTGGTACTTCGGGTCCGGCAGCAAGGGCCTGACCACGAACCAGGTCGTCTCCATCGGCCCCAAGACCGTCGGACTGACGGCCAAAAACCGCTACTTCGCCCGTCGGCTGACCAAGTAACCCCACACCTGAACCGGCCCGGACAACAAGGGACCCCCAGGTCGTCGACCTGGGGGTTTCTCATGGAGCGGGTGACGAGAATCGAACTCGCACTCTCAACTTGGGAAGCTGCGGGCATTTGCGGCACGTTCGTGCGCCGACCTGGGCGAACGGCCGCGGTGCCGTCGGGTCTAGCCGCTTTCACCGTGATTCCCCGCTGTTCCCCGCTCGATTTGGTGCGCATGTGGTGCGGGAGCGGTGCTGTGTAAGGAAGCGGATGCCCAGCGGGCAGCGTCAGCGAGCGGCGTTACCACTTCCGCCACTTGTCCGTGATCTGGTAGCGGCCGAGTCCATGCCGGGCGGTCAGTGCGACGATGTCGATGCCGTGCTCGGTGAGCGATTGGTCGATGAACTCGCACAGTTGCTCGCGCTCGTCGGTTTCGTAGGCGCTTTCGTTGTGGGCTTCGTTCACGGCGTTCAGGGCCAGGACGACGCGTTCCACGACGCCGAAGATCTGTGCGTCGTCTGCCTCACCCAGCCCGGGAAGCTCGCTCTCGAAGGCGTCGAGGACGGCATCGGTGGCGAGAGTTGTGGATCATCTGGTGCAAGCGGGGGAGTACGAGACCGTGTTCCGCTCTGTAGGCCGCGCGGACTCTGACGCGGACTGATCGCCTCGATGCGAACTATGGGCAGGCTGGTTGTTGAAGTCTGCTGGGCCGGTCACTTGGGCATCTGGGACCGATACCGCTTGACTACGGTCGCGGTGGTTGCTGTTTCCCGGCCGGCCTGGTCGAAGGGACCGAACTTTCCGTCCCGCCCCCCCTGCGTGAGGGTCAGCGTGCACACCTGGAAGCGCGCAAGAAGGTGCGCTTCGACCACATAACGGAACGCGGCTCGGCCCGAACTGCCCAGTCAGGAAGAGGCCGACCTCTTGGCGATGCCGCAAGGGGAGCCGGCGCTCAGCGTGTTGGTCGTTGCATGCGATGTTGCCGGGCAGGCTTTGCAGGTCACGGATGTTCTCCTTCCTGCCGATCGGCAGGAACTTGAAGGCACGTACCGGCTCGGCTGAGCCCCTCGATCTGTTGGGAGTCGCGTACAACCTTGCGGCGCTCTCGTGAGTCCAGTGAGGCGAGTGAGCTCTAACTTATGTAGCTCTCGCCTCCCTGTCGTTTGTGTCGTCCCGCATGAGGAGTTCAGTTGCACAGAGCAGTCACGGCCATGGTCGTGCTCGCCCCCCTCTTCGCCGTCACTCTCACTCCGGCGACGGCCTCGGCGACCGCTCCTTACAAGGGGGCCAACACCGCCGCTGTCCAGGACGACTTCAACGGTGACGGCTATCGCGACCTGGTCGTGGGCGCTCCCGAGTCCGCCAATGGATCGGTGGAGGCAGCCGGTGCCGTGGTCGTTCTGTACGGGGCGGCGTCATCCGTGAGTGCCACGCGTCGGGCTGTGATCACGCAGGCGACTGCCGGGATCCCCGGTGCACCCGAGGACGGGGATCTGTTCGGCTCGGCAGTTGCCAGCGCCGACCTGGACCGGGACGGGTACGCGGATCTGCTCGTCGGTACGCCCCATGAAGACGTCGACGGCAAGAAGTCCCGGGGCTCCGTGACCGTTGTGTGGGGTGGGTCCCATGGCCTTCAGGGCGGCGCAAGCATCTCCCCGCCCTCCGGGTTCGGGGACGGTATGACCTATTGCGGATTCGGGATGTCCCTGGCCACGGGAGACATGAACGGGGACGGTGCCCCGGAAGTGGGCATCGGTTCGCGCTGCGAGTCGGCCTCCTACACAGGCCCCTTCACCCGCACCGGCAAGGCCGCCACCCACTACCGGGAATGGCGCGTCAACGCCCGCAGTCTGGTGATGGGCGACGTGAACGGCGACGGCAGGGCAGAACGGTTCTGGCTGCCCGGCCCCTCGGACGACGACATCCGCGGATCCGTGCTCGTCGACAACGGCCCGATCGGCGACGATCCCATGACGACCTGGCCCACGAAACTGCCGTTCGCCGACGGCCACGCCGGCCAGATCGGCGACGTCAACGGCGACGGCTACGGTGACCTCGTCACCGCCATCGCGGACGACGACTCCACGATGAACATGCCCGGTGCCGCGCACCGCGGCGGCGAGATCCAGGTTCTCTACGGAAGTGCACAAGGCATCACCGCCGACCAGCGGCCGAAGGTCTTCCACCAGGACACGGCGGGGGTTCCCGGCACGGCGGAGGACGGCGATCTTTTCGGCCGGTCGCTGAGCGTCGGCGACGTCAACGCCGACGGCTACGCCGATGTCCTCGTCGGTGTCCCCAGTGAGGGCCTCGGCACGCACGAGATGGCCGGCTCGGCCGTCTTGCTGCGCGGCTCCGCCACAGGTCTGACCACGACCAAGGCAGTCGGATACACCCAGAACACAGCCGACGTGCCCGGCACCGCTGAGGCTGGCGACCAGTTCGGAGCGTCGGTCCACCTCGCAGACCTCAACAAGGACGGCAAGGCCGAGACGGTCGTCGGCATTCCCACGGAGAACAGTGACGGTTGCCTGTGGATCGCCCGCGGCTCGACCACCGGCCCCGTCCTCAGAGGTTCCGCCAGCTTGTGCGGCAAGAGCGCCGGCATCACCGTTCGCGGCGTGAAGGGCTACTTCGGGGCAGCCCTGACGAGTCCTCACATCGCTTTCTAGGGCTCTCTGTAAGGGGAGGAGGGTGAAAGGCCCCTCATGGCCGTTCGCCCTCCTTTTCTACAGGTGGAGAAGGCAGTCGAGCGGCCCATTGCGACCGTCCCCCAGGTCGACGCTCTCGCCTGTGCCGTCGGGATGCGATGGCGCCTCATGGTCTACCTCGGCGCCTACGGCCCGATGCGGCCGGAAGAGTTGGCCGGCCGCCGTCGTCGAGACGTCGACCTCGACACCCTGCGCATTCGAGTTCGCCTCGCCGAGCCGGAACGGATGAACGGGCGGCGCGTGCAGGGCGACACCAAGTCCGTGGCCGGCTCCCGGGCGGTCGTCTTTCCAGCGTTCCTCCGCCGCGAGCTGCGCTGGCATCTGGAGTCGTACGCCGAGGCCGGGCCTGACGGTCTGATCTTCGTCGGGGAGAAGGGAGCTCCCTTCCGGCGCAGCACCTTCGGCAAGAAGTGGAGGAGAGCACGTGCGTTGGTCGGCATGCCCGAGGGCTTCCGGTTTACGATCTCCGCCACATCGGTCACACTCTGTCCACGCGCTGCGGTGCGACGCTCAAGGACACGATGGTGCGGGCCGGCCAGTCCTCCCAGAAGGCGGCGCTGATCTATCAGCACTCCGACGACGATCGACAGCAGGAAGCTACTGCCGGACTCGACGCGACCGTCCGCAGGGCACGTCAGGAAGTACAGGAAGCTGCTGCCGTGCCAGTAGTGGCCGCACCAGGAGAGAACACCGATGATCCAGACGATCAGTGTTCTGGCATGGATCTGGCACGCGGCGAGTGATCACAGCGGACAGCAAAAAGGCCCGGGTCGATGACCTGGGCCTCTGTCATGGAGCGGGTGACGAGAATCGAACTCGCACTCTCAGCTTGGGAAGCTGATGTTCTACCACTAAACTACACCCGCGTAAGACGCCGGTTGGGCCGGTGCCGAATGCTCGCTCACTCTACCTCATGCCCGGTCCCCGGCGTCGAAGCCGTGAGGCGCGCTCGCGTTTTCGAGGGCGGATGCGGCTGCGGGGGGCCGGAGTTGGGGCGTACGGTGGGGGCGTTGAAGTGGGTCCGGGCGGGGTCGGAGTGCCGCCTGGAGAGCCGTCCCTTTCATCCCGTAATGTGGCTTTCGTTGTCAGGGCATCAGCCTGACGCAGCTCTTGGGGAAGGGACTCTGGGACTTGATGGAGCGCACCGTCGTCCGTTGTGCCGAGGGGCACGTGTTCAGCACCGCTTCGTTCCCGATGCAGCAGGCCGAGCGGCTCGGCCCCGGCCGGCTGCTCCGGTGTCCACGGTGTGCCCGGCTCCGCAGTGTGGTGCCGGTCGCCTTGGAGAAAGCGTTGACGGAGCAGTAGTCAGTGGTAGCGGACGCCGTCGCTACAGCGTCGTGGCGGTGGCGTCGCAGTAGCGACGGAAACGTAGCGGCGTCGTAGTGGTGAATGTGTAGTACGGGCGCGCGGTGTCGTCACGATTGTGGTGGCTCCGCGCGCCTTGCGTATCCTCAGGGCGTGCTTCTCTCTGACAAGGACATCCGGGCCGAGATCGACGCCGGGCGGGTCCGGATCGATCCCTACGACGAATCCATGGTGCAGCCGTCGAGCATCGACGTGCGGCTCGACCGCTACTTCCGGGTGTTCGAGAACCACCGCTACCCCCACATCGACCCCGCGGTCGAGCAGGCGGACCTCACGCGGCTCGTCGAGCCCGAGGGCGACGAGCCGTTCATCCTCCATCCCGGAGAGTTCGTCCTCGCCAGTACGTACGAGGTCATCTCGCTGCCCGACGACCTCGCCTCGCGGCTCGAAGGCAAGAGTTCGCTGGGACGGCTGGGGCTGGTCACCCACTCCACCGCCGGGTTCATCGACCCCGGGTTCTCCGGGCACGTCACCCTTGAGCTGTCCAACCTCGCGACTCTGCCGATCAAGCTGTGGCCGGGCATGAAGATCGGGCAGCTCTGCATGTTCCAGCTCAGCTCGGCCGCCGAGTTCCCGTACGGCAGCGACCGGTACGGCTCCCGGTACCAGGGCCAGCGCGGACCGACTGCCTCACGGTCCTTCCTGAACTTCCACCGCACCCAGGTCTGAGGCGATCAGCGATGGCTCCCGCGCGCGAGAACCTCAGCTACGAAGGGTTCGGCGTCGCCGTACGCGAACTCGCCCAGACCATCGCCGACGACGGGTACGAGCCGGACATCGTGCTCTCCATCGCCCGCGGCGGCGTCTTCGTCGCGGGCGGGCTCGCCTACGCCCTCGACTGCAAGAACATCCATCTTGTGAACGTCGAGTTCTACACGGGGGTGGGGACGACGTTGGAGATGCCGGTCATGCTCGCTCCCGTCCCCAACGCGATCGACTTCTCCGACAAGAAGGTCCTGATCACCGACGACGTCGCCGACACGGGCAAGACGCTCAAACTCGTGCACGACTTCTGCGTCGACGAGGTCGCCGAGGTCCGCAGCGCCGTGATCTACGAGAAGACCCAGTCGCTCGTGAAATGCGAGTACGTGTGGAAGCGGACCGACGAGTGGATCAACTTCCCGTGGAGCGTGCTGCCTCCGGTGCGCAGGGCCGGCGAGCCGATCACTCCGTCGAAGGACGCGCTCTGACAGGTCTGACCTGTTGTCCGGCCTGTTCGACCCGGTCCGGTCCGTCCGACCTGCGAGCCCGTGATCCGATCGCCTCCGGCGGCGGGAGCCTGCGGGTACGGGAGCATGTGGGAGCGCGAGAGGGGCTCCCGGCGGTGTGCCGGGAGCCCCTCTCGGGCGCGTGGGTTCCTGTGTGCGGGGAGCGCGTAGGCCTCTAGAACGTGCCCAGCTTGATGATCGACAGGATCGCGATCAGCTGAATGGATGACGCGGCGAGGGCCTTCGGCCACGGGAGGTCGTGGGACTTGCCGACCATCAGGGTCAGCAGAGCGCCCGCGGCGACCCAGGTGATCCAGCCCAGGAGCTTGACGAAGGACGCGTCGCCGCCCAGGAACATCGCGAAGAGCAGCCGCGGGGTGTCCGTGATGGACATGATCAGCATGGAGAGGCCGACCGTGGGCTGCCAGGCGCCGTCGCCGCCGAGCTGGCGGGCCAGGGAGTGGGTGACCACGCCCAGGACGAACGTGCTGAGGACGAGGGCGACAGCGGTCGTCAGGACGATCGGGACGGCGTTGGAGAGGGTCGCGCTGATGGCGTCCTGACGGGCGCCGTCGAAGCCGAAGACCGCCAGCAGGCCGTAGAGGAACGTCACGATCAGGGCCGGGGCCCACATCGTGTAGTCGCGCATCTGGAGGAAGGTCCGGTTGGGGGCAGTCACTATGCCCTTGAGCAGGTCCTTCCAGTGCAGCCGCGGGCCGACCGGCGGAGCGGCTGCCTGGCCCGCCCGGTAGGTCTCGCCCTGGTTGTACGGGTCCTCGCCGATCGAGAAGGCCTGGGTGTGGCCGGGGCTGTTCGCGGCGTACGGGTCCGGGCCCTGCTGGGGGTGACCGTCGCCGAAGTACTCCGGCTCGCCGTGTCCGCCGCCGTTTCCGCCGCCCTGGGGCCAGCCGTCCTGCTGCCCGCCGCGGTAGGGCTGACCGCCCTGCTGTCCGCCGTACGGCTGCTGTCCCCCGTACTGCGGCTGCGGCGGCGCGGGCGGATAGCCGTACGGCTGTTGCCCGCCTCCCTGGGGGGACTGCTGCCCGCGTCCCTGGGGGGCCTGTCCGTACGACGGTTGTTGTTGCGGTCGCCCTTGCGGGGCACGGTTGTTCCGGCCGCCGCGTCCGATCCTGAATCCAGCCACGTTATCGAACGTACCTGGTCCCGAAGAGTGACGTGCCCGGCCCGGGGCAACGGGCCCGCCATTGGGGCCGAGCTGTGACATCCCCTAAGGGGCACTCCGGGTGGCCCCTACGGGAGCGAACGTGTGACCGAACGCGGGGGCGGGCGGGACCCCGGACCAGCAGGTGAGGGGCACGCCGGGCCCGCGAGCGGTACGGGCCCGGCGTGCGGGAGGAGGCCGCCCGGGGGCACGGACGGCCTCTTCGAGGCGAGCGGCGGCTGGTCAGTCGGCGAAGATGGCGCCGAACTGCGGGGTGCCCGACGTCGAGACGCCCGACGTGCTCGGCGAGATGTAACGGGAGCCGGTAGTGGTGATCGCGCTGCCGTTGGAGGGCAGGTAGGTGACCTGGCCGTCGCCACCGTTCTCGTACGAGCCGACGAGCAGGTCGGCCTTGCCGTCACCGGTGACGTCGTCGAGCTTGACGTCCGTGCCGAACATGTCGTTCTTCTCGTCGTTGCCGGGGACGCCCGCCGTGTTCTGCGCGAACGCCTGGGCGCCGGAGCCGACGTTGACGCCGGAGGCGGAGCCGTACAGGACGGTGACCATGCCGGTGTTGGAGACGCCGTCGATGTCCTCGTTCGGGGCGGAGACGACCAGGTCCTGGTAGCCGTCGCCGTTGACGTCCCCCATGTCCAGCTCGTAGCCGAAGTCGTCACCCTTCTCCGCGGCGCCGGGGACGTTGCCGGTGTTCTGGTTGATCCTGGACGTGCCGGCCGGGCCGGAGGCGGATCCGTAAGTGATGTTCACCTGGCCACCGGTGGCGGCGTCCGGGAGCTCCAGGCCCTCGTCCGTGAGGGAGTCCCAGCCCGCGCCGCTGACGATGTCGCCGAAGCCGTCGCCGTTGATGTCACCGACGGCGGTGATCACGCCGGACTTGAGGGCCCGCGCGGACGCGACGCTCAGACCGCTCGCCGTGCCGGGCACGAAGTAGTTGGTGTTCCAGCCGACCGCGGTCCGCGTCTCGAAGCCGTCGACGATCAGGTCGGTCCTGCCGTCGCCGTTGACATCGCCCGCGGTCAGGCTGAGCGGGCCGAAGGGCTTGTCGTTGGTGCCCGACTGGATCGGGGGCTTGATCGTCGTACGGCCGCCGGGGGCGCCCGCCGTGCTGAAGCCACCCTTGTAGACGTAGATCGTGCTCGACGAGCTGCCGATGGCCAGGTCGGCCTTTCCATCGCCGTCGAAGTCGCCGGCGGCCAGGTCCTTGCCCCAGAAGTCGTGCGAGGAGGGAGCCGGGTCCGGGACGTCGGCGCTCTTGCCGGTGAGGCCGTTCGCGGAGCCCCAGAGGATCGCGAGGCCGCCGCCGTTGGTGTCGGTGCCGACCTTCTCCCACGGGGAGGCGACGGCGAGGTCGTCGTATCCGTCGCCGTTGAAGTCGGCGTACGCAGTCTCACCGCCGAAGCCGTCCCCGGCCTCGGCGGTGCCGGGGACACCGGTGGTGTTCTGGCTGATCGTGGAGCGCTTGGCGGACGATACGCCGGTGGCCGTGCCGTAGAGGGCGACGATCTGGCCGGCGCCCGCGTGGCCGCTGACGGAGGCGTCGTGCGCCGAGAGGGCCACGTCGCCGATGTGGTCGCCGTTGAAGTCGGCCTGCGGGACCGTGGCGGAGTCCGCGGCGGTCGCGGTCGCTGCCGAGAAGGTGAGCAGACCGCCCGTCAGGGCGGCAGCCGTTGCCGTCGCGAGGGCGAGTCGCACGTGGTGCGGGTGACGCTTGGGCATGCGGGATTCTCCTGCGGCATGCGGGGATGCTGGGCGCGCATCCCCTGTAGATGGAGGCCGTCCGTCTGTGTTTGCCTGGAGTTGTGCGGCAGTTCACCGACCGGTCGGTGAACAGGAGACCGCTGATAGTGGTTGAGGGTTGTACGAGAGTTCGGATATTTTCTGCGACCGCTGCGACCGCTGCGACCGTTGCGACCGCCGGGTGTCTGAGGCCGTCGAGGGCGGCGAGGCTGCTGAGACCGTTGCGCCCACTGAGCCCGCCGGGCCCGTCCGGGCCGTCCCCCTTGAAGTCGGCGACGCCCAGGACGCGGGTGGTGCCCTCGACGGGCGGCTTCACGGTCACCGCTCCGGGCGCGGCGATTTCGGACGTATGGCCCCGGAGGACGTGCAACTCCGGTCCGCCGACGACGAGTTCGCTCAGTCCGCCGACCATGGGTTCGCTCAGTCCGTCGCGGTACGAGCGAGCAGGAGGCGACAGCCGAGGGCTGTCGTCGTACATGCCCTGCGTGTGCGCCCCCGCATCGCTCACCTCGCCCGCCCCGTGGAGAACGAATGAGCAGTGAGCAGTGATGTGGGCGTTCCGGATACGGCGACACCCCCGCGCTCCGGAGAGCGCGGGGGTGTCGGTCGTACCGATCGGATCAGGCCGGTCGGCCGTACCCGAAAAACCGGGTCAGGCGGCTGTGTCGGCTACTTCACCGGCTCCGGCTCCGGCTCGCTCTCCGACTCGGCCGCGCCCGCCGGGGGCTCTTCCTCGACCGGGGTCCTGACGGAGTCGAGGAGAAGCTGGGCGACGTCGACGACCTGGATGGACTCCTTGGCCTTGCCGTCGTTCTTCTTGCCGTTGACCGAGTCGGTCAGCATGACGAGGCAGAACGGGCAGGCGGTGGAGACGATGTCCGGGTTCAGCGACAGAGCCTCGTCGACACGCTCGTTGTTGATGCGCTTGCCGATCCGCTCCTCCATCCACATCCGCGCGCCACCGGCGCCGCAGCAGAAGCCGCGTTCCTTGTGGCGGTGCATCTCCTGCTGGCGCAGGCCCGGGACGGCGGACATGATCTCGCGCGGGGGCGTGTAGATCTTGTTGTGGCGGCCCAGGTAGCAGGGGTCGTGGTAGGTGATGAGCCCTTCCACCGGGGTCACCGGCAGCAGCTTGCCCTCGTCGATGAGGTGCTGGAGCAGCTGGGTGTGGTGGATGACCTCGTAGTCGCCGCCGAGCTGCGGGTACTCGTTGCCGATCGTGTTGAGGCAGTGCGGGCAGGTGGCGACGATCTTCTTCGCCGTCTTCGGCTTCTTGGTCGACTCGTCCTCGTCGTCCTCGCCGAACGCCATGTTCAGCGCGGCGACGTTCTCCATGCCGAGCTCCTGGAACAGGGGCTCGTTGCCGAGGCGGCGGGCGGAGTCACCGGTGCACTTCTCGTCGCCGCCCATGATCGCGAACTTGACGCCCGCCATGTGCAGCAGCTCGGCGAAGGCCTTTGTCGTTTTCTTGGCGCGGTCTTCCAGAGCGCCCGCGCAGCCGACCCAGTACAGGTACTCGACCTCGCTGAGGTCCTCGATGTCACGGCCGACGACGGGGATCTCGAAGTCGACCTCCTTGGTCCACTCCAGCCGCTGCTTCTTGGCCAGCCCCCAGGGGTTGCCCTTCTTCTCCAGGTTCTTGAGCATCGTGCCCGCCTCTGACGGGAACGCGCTCTCGATCATCACCTGGTAGCGGCGCATGTCGACGATGTGGTCGATGTGCTCGATGTCGACCGGGCACTGCTCGACACAGGCGCCGCAGGTCGTGCAGGACCACAGGACGTCCGGGTCGATGACGCCGTTCTCTTCGGCGGTGCCGATGAGGGGGCGCTCGGCCTCGGCCAGGGCGGCCGCGGGGACGTCCTTGAGCTGCTCCTCGGACGCCTTCTCCTCGCCCTCCATGTTCTTGCCGCCGCCGGCCAGCAGGTACGGGGCCTTGGCGTGCGCGTGGTCGCGCAGCGACATGATGAGGAGCTTGGGGGAGAGCGGCTTGCCGGTGTTCCAGGCGGGGCACTGCGACTGGCAGCGGCCGCACTCGGTGCAGGTGGAGAAGTCGAGCAGGCCCTTCCAGGAGAACTGCTCGACCTGGGAGACACCGAAGACGTCGTCCTCACCGGGGTCGGTGAAGTCGATGGCCTTGCCGTCGCTGGTCATCGGGAGCAGCCCGCCGAGGGCGGTCCCACCCTTGGCGTCGCGCTTGAACCAGATGTTCGGGAAGGCGAGGAAGCGGTGCCAGGCGACACCCATGTTGGTGTTCAGGCCGACCGTGATCGCCCAGCCCATGGTGACACCGAGCTTGATCATGGCGGTCAGGTAGACCAGGTTCTGCAGCGTTCCGAGGCTCAGGCCCTTGAAGGCGGCGACCAGGGGGTACGAGGCCCAGTACGCGGCCTCGTAGTGGTCGACACCGTGGATCGCGCCTTCCAGGCCGCGCAGGGTCATGATCGCGAGGCCGATGACGAGGATCACGGCCTCGACGAAGTACGCCTGGCCCGTCTTGGAGCCGGCGAAGCGCGACTTGCGGCCCGGCTTGGACGGCCGGTTCAGCTGCCGGACCGCGATCAGCACGATGATGCCGAGCGTCGTGAACAGCGCGATGAACTCGGTGTACAGCTCGTACGGGAGCCAGCCGCCGAGCACCGGCAGCGTCCAGTCGGCCTTGAACAGCTGGCCGTAGGCCGTGACGATCGTCAGGCCCAGGGTCAGGAAGCCGACGGCCACGAACCAGTGCGCGACGCCGATGATCCCCCACCGGTTCATACGGGTGTGGCCGACGAACTCCTTGGCCAGCGTGACGCTGCGGGCCTTCCAGTCGTCGGTGCGGCTGCCGGCGGGCACGGCCTGGCCGAGCTTGATGAACCGGTAGATCTGCGCGACGGCCCGCGCGATCAGCGCAACGCCGACCACGGTCAGGACCAGCGACACAATGATCGCGGCGAGTTGCATTCGGGGGCTCCTCGGGCCTGCGAGGTGTTGCTTCGAGGGTGACCTCGAAGGTGATTACTAAGCGGTAACTTATGCAGTCCGTCTGAGACTACCCACTTCCTCCGCCGCACTGTAGCCAGAGGTGCGGTGATCTGCGTCGCTGAGGGAAGCCTGAGTGGCTGTGCGGGGGGCGGGCAGAAGGGCCGGTTCACCCAGGGGCGACAGGACACGTAAACCTGATCGTGTTATTCACCCAATACTGTGACAATTACCCCTAAATTGGCGACGTGCTGTACGGAATCACGGCCGCCACCGCCGCTCTGCTCCTGACCGCCGCGCTCGCCGCGCTGCTGCGGTCGTTCTCCCTGCGCTTCGGCGCGGTCGACGGGACGGGGCTTCCCGCGTCCCGGGCGAGACCGCGGGCGCCCGGGAGGGTGCGGCCGGTTTCCCTGCGGCCGGTTTCCCTGCTCGGCGGGGTGGCTGTGGTGGGCGGGACGGCGTTCGTCGGCTGGGCCGGGGACTGGACCGGTGCCGCCCCGCTCGGGCCGGAGGCCGGACGGCTGCTGGCCGCCGGAATCGTGGTCGCCCTGCTGGGCCTGGCCGCCGATCTGCTGCCCGCGCCCCCGGTGGTGTGCGTGGCCGGCGTCGCCGTCGCCGCCGCGCTGACGGTCCCCTACGGCGAACTCGGCATGCCGGCCGGGCTGCTGGCCGTGGCCTGGATCGTCCTCGTCACGCAGACCTTCCGCTCGCTCGACCACGCCGACGGAGTGATGGGGACGGTCGGCGTCATCACCGCGTTCGCGCTCAGCGGATGCGCGGCCGCCGAGGTCATGGACGGACTCGCGGCGCTGCTCAGTGTGCTTGCCGCCGCCCTCACCGGCTTCCTGATGCACGGATGGCCGCCGGCCCGGATCGCGCCGGGGCGGTGCGGGTCGCTGTTCGCCGGGTTCGTGCTGGCCTCGGCGGTCGTCCAAGTGCACGCGGAGGGGCCCGCCGGGCCCGGGTTCGGCGCCGGGTTCGCCCTGACGGCCGTGGCCAGTGCCGACGCCGTCCTGGTCCTCGTGTCGCGGCGGCGGGCGGGCCGGCCGCTGCTGCGCCCGGCGCCGGACCATCTGGTGCACCGGCTGCGGCGGGCGGGGCTGACCCGGCAGGGGGTCATGGTCGTGACGGGGCTCGCCGCGTTCGCGGGTGCGCTGGTTGGACTGCTCATCGATCTCGGGTGGCTGGGGGCGGGAGCCGCGTGGTGGCCGGCCGGCGCCGTGGCGGTGGTCGCCGTCGTGGCGGCCGTACGTCCCGGACCCCGCCCGCGCCGCCCCCATCCGCATGCGATCCCCGCCCCCGGGGGACCCGCCCCGAGAGTACTGGGCCGGCCGGGACGACCTCGTCCGGCGGCTCCGGGTGCCGTGAAGGTTCACTGACTCTGCGAGAAACCCGCAGGTCAGTGGCTCCATGCGTGTAAGGAGCGGATAAGAGTTGAGCCCCTGCGACTCAGGTCTGTTGACCGGGAGGCGGACGTCGTGCACACTTGAGTCCGTTCCACTCAAGTCATTGTTGGAGGAATTGAAATGGCACGTGCGGTCGGCATCGACCTGGGCACGACTAACTCAGTCGTCAGCGTTCTGGAGGGCGGCGAGCCCACCGTCATCACCAACGCCGAAGGCGCCAGGACCACGCCGTCCGTCGTCGCCTTCGCGAAGAACGGTGAGGTGCTCGTCGGCGAGGTCGCCAAGCGCCAGGCGGTCACGAACGTGGACCGGACCATCCGTTCGGTGAAGCGTCACATGGGCACGGACTGGAAGATCGAGCTCGACGGCAAGAGCTTCAACCCGCAGCAGATGAGCGCCTTCATCCTGCAGAAGCTGAAGCGCGACGCGGAGGCGTACCTGGGCGAGAAGGTGGCCGACGCGGTCATCACCGTCCCGGCGTACTTCAACGACTCCGAGCGTCAGGCGACGAAGGAAGCCGGTGAGATCGCCGGTCTCAACGTCCTTCGTATCGTCAACGAGCCGACCGCCGCCGCGCTGGCGTACGGCCTCGACAAGGACGACCAGACGATCCTCGTCTTCGACCTCGGTGGCGGCACGTTCGACGTGTCCCTCCTGGAGATCGGTGACGGCGTCGTCGAGGTGAAGGCCACCAACGGTGACAACCACCTCGGTGGTGACGACTGGGACCAGCGCGTCGTCGACTACCTGGTGCAGCAGTTCCGCTCCGGTCACGGCGTGGACCTCGCCAAGGACAAGATGGCGCTCCAGCGTCTGCGTGAGGCCGCCGAGAAGGCCAAGATCGAGCTGTCCTCGTCCACCGAGACCTCGATCAACCTGCCCTACATCACGGCCTCCGCCGAGGGCCCGCTGCACCTGGACGAGAAGCTCACGCGCGCCCAGTTCCAGCAGCTGACGGCCGACCTTCTGGAGCGCTGCAAGACGCCGTTCCACAACGTCATCAAGGACGCCGGTATCCAGCTGTCCGAGATCGACCACGTCGTTCTCGTCGGTGGCTCCACCCGTATGCCCGCCGTCGCCGAGCTCGTCAAGGAGCTGACCGGTGGCAACGAGGCCAACAAGGGTGTCAACCCGGACGAGGTCGTCGCCATCGGCGCCGCCCTCCAGGCCGGTGTCCTCAAGGGTGAGGTCAAGGACGTCCTGCTCCTCGACGTGACCCCGCTGTCCCTCGGTATCGAGACCAAGGGAGGGATCATGACCAAGCTCATCGAGCGCAACACCACGATCCCGACCAAGCGCTCCGAGATCTTCACGACGGCCGAGGACAACCAGCCGTCCGTGCAGATCCAGGTCTACCAGGGCGAGCGCGAGATCGCGGCGTACAACAAGAAGCTCGGAATGTTCGAGCTGACCGGTCTGCCGCCGGCCCCGCGCGGTGTCCCGCAGATCGAGGTCGCCTTCGACATCGACGCCAACGGCATCATGCACGTGACCGCGAAGGACCTCGGCACGGGCAAGGAGCAGAAGATGACCGTCACCGGCGGCTCCTCGCTGCCGAGGGACGAGGTCGACCGGATGCGCCAGGAGGCCGAGAAGTACGCGGACGAGGACCACGCCCGCCGCGAGGCCGCCGAGACCCGCAACCAGGGCGAGCAGCTCGTCTACCAGACGGAGAAGTTCCTCAAGGACAACGAGGACAAGGTCCCCGGCGACATCAAGACCGAGGTTGAGGCGTCCGTCGAGGAGCTGAAGGCCGCGCTCAAGGGCGAGGACAGCGCCGAGATCCGCACCGCCACCGAGAAGGTCGCCGCGGTCTCGCAGAAGCTGGGCCAGGCCATGTACGCCGACGCCCAGGCCGCGCAGGCCGCGGGCGGCGACGCCCACGGCGCCGAGGCCCCGAAGGCCGACGACGATGTCGTCGACGCAGAGATCGTCGACGAGGACCGCCGGGACGGTGCCGCGTGACGGAGGAGACCCCGGGCTACGAAGAGCAGCCCGACGTCCCTTCCGGCGCCACCTCTGACGACGCCGAGCCGCAGTCCGCCACCCCCTCTGCGGAGGGGGCGGCGGCCCCGGACGGGGACGCAGCAGCACAGTTGGTCGGCCTGACGGCCCAGCTGGACCAGGCGCGCATGGCACTGACCGAGCGCACCGCGGACCTCCAGCGGCTTCAGGCCGAGTTCCAGAACTACCGCCGCCGGGTCGAGCGCGACCGGATCGCGGTCAGGGAGGTCGCCGTCGCGAGCCTCCTGACCGAGCTCCTGCCCGTACTCGACGACATCGGCCGCGCGCGGGATCATGGCGAGCTCGTCGGCGGATTCAAGTCCGTCGCCGAATCCCTCGAGACCGTCGCGGCGAAGATGGGGCTCCAGCAGTTCGGCAAGGAGGGCGAGCCCTTCGACCCGACGATCCACGAGGCCCTGATGCACTCGTACGCGCCGGACGTCACAGAGACGACGTGCGTGGCGATTCTGCAGCCGGGGTATCGCTTCGGCGAGCGCACCATCCGCCCCGCGCGGGTGGCTGTCGCCGAGCCGCAGCCCGGGGCGCAGACGGTCAAGGCCGAGGAATCGGCCGAGGCGGCCGATGACAAGGAGAGCGGTGGCCCGGACGAGGGCTGAGCTTGAACGGACGAGGAAGGAGGGACGTCGAGGATGAGCACCAAGGACTTCATCGAGAAGGACTTCTACAAGGTTCTCGGCGTCCCCAAGGACGCCACCGAGGCCGAGATCAAGAAGGCGTACCGGAAGCTCGCCCGCGAGTTCCACCCGGACGCCAACAAGGGCAACGCCAAGGCCGAGGAGCGCTTCAAGGAGATCTCCGAGGCGAACGACGTGCTCGGCGACCCCAAGAAGCGCAAGGAGTACGACGAGGCACGCGCCCTCTTCGGCAACGGTGGCTTCCGGCCGGGTCCCGGAGCGGGCGGCGGCAACTTCAACTTCGACCTGGGCGACCTCTTCGGAGGCGGCGCCCAGGGCCAGGGAGCGGGAGGAGCCGGCGGCTTCGGCGGCGGTATAGGTGACGTCTTCGGGGGCCTGTTCAACCGCGGCGGCGCCACCACGGGCACCCGTACGCAGCCCCGGCGCGGCCAGGACATCGACACCGAGGTGACGCTCTCCTTCACGGAGGCGGTGGACGGCGCGACCGTTCCGCTGCGCATGACCTCGCAGGCGCCCTGCAAGGCATGTTCGGGCACCGGCGACGCGAACGGCACACCGCGCGTGTGCCCGACGTGCGTCGGCACCGGTCAGGTCGCCCGCGGCTCGGGCGGTGGCTTCTCGCTCACCGACCCGTGCCCGGACTGCAAGGGCCGCGGACTGATCTCGGAGAACCCCTGCGAGATCTGCAAGGGCAGCGGCCGTGCCAAGTCGTCCCGGACCATGCAGGTCCGGATCCCCGCGGGCGTCAGCGACAACCAGCGGATCCGGCTGCGCGGCAAGGGCGCGCCCGGCGAGCGGGGCGGCCCGTCCGGCGACCTGTACGTCACGGTCCATGTGGACGCCCACCCCGTCTTCGGCCGCAAGGACGACAACCTCACCGTCACCGTCCCCGTCACCTTCACGGAGGCGGCACTGGGCGGCGAGGTGAAGGTGCCGACGCTGGGCGGCCCCCCGGTGACCCTGAAACTGCCGCCGGGCACCCCCAACGGACGCACCATGCGCGCCCGGGGCAGGGGCGCGGTCCGCAAGGACGGCACGCGGGGCGACCTCCTGGTCACCGTCGAAGTGACGGTTCCCCAGGACCTGTCCGGCAAGGCTCGTGACGCTCTGGAGGCGTATCGCGAGGCGACCGCGGGTGAGGATCCGCGGGCGGAGCTGTTCCAGGCCGCGAAGGGAGCATGACGGAGCCATGGATACGACCGGTCGTCGACGCAACCCGTACGAACTGACCGAGGAGACTCCGGTCTACGTCATCTCGGTGGCGGCCCAGCTCTCCGGACTGCACCCGCAGACCCTGCGTCAGTACGACCGGCTCGGCCTGGTCTCTCCCGACCGTACGGCGGGCCGGGGCCGCCGTTACTCGGCCCGCGACATCGAGCTGCTGCGCACCGTCCAGCAGCTGTCGCAGGACGAGGGCATCAACCTGGCCGGCATCAAGCGCATCATCGAGCTGGAGAACCAGGTGGCCGCGCTCCAGTCCCGTGTCGTGGAGCTGGAGTCGGCCCTCGACGGCGCCGCGGCGGCCATGCAGCAGCGCGAGGCCGCCGTGCACGCCTCCTACCGCCGTGACCTGGTCCCGTACCAGGAGGTCCAGCAGACCAGCGCGCTGGTGGTGTGGCGTCCCAAGCGGTCGGCCGAGTAGAACCCGGTCGGCCGAGTGGAGAACCCGGTCGCCGAGCAGGACCCGGACACCCGAAGGGGCCCGGAGGTCATCGACCTCCGGGCCCCTTCGCGCGTTCACGGTGCGCGGGGACCCCGTCACCGGCGCCGGGCGCCGACTCGGTGCCGTCGCCGTGGACGGCCGTCACCCGGTGGTTCCAGCCGTCGCCTGGACCAGCCGTCACCCCCTTAGTAGTAGGTGACGCCCTGCTCGGCCGTGGCGTCACGGTACGGGACCTGTTCGGTGCTGCCGACGCTGCCGGAGGAGCCGTTTTCGGACGTCGCCCGGGACACCTCATGACGAGGTCGCTCCCAGGACCGCGCTCCGGCCGGTCGGCTGTCCGCCCCTCCAGGAGGAGTCGGTGTCGGCCGGGCCCTGGGGCACGGCGGGCGCCCTCCGGTCGGTGGTGGTCACCGCGCGGTCCGTCGTGCCCGCGGACTCGTTGCCGGGCTCGGCGTGGGCGCGGACCTCGTCGTACCAGGTATCGCCGGTCACCGGGAGGGGCGCGTCGGTGTACGGGTTGGCGGTCGTGGCGGTCCGTCACGCCCCAAGTGGTGGCGCCCTGCGGCGGCGGAGGACGCGCTGTCGCGCGAGGTCCGTGTCCCGCGTTCTTGGACCAGGAGACCTCGGCCCTGCCCCTGGCGGTGTCGTAGGACGCCGAAGAACCCGTGGGAACAAGTGGCTCGATCTGATCGGCGCCAACGGAGTTGACGGGTTTGCGGTTGAAAGTGTTGTTTGCCTTGACTGTCCAGTTGGCCAAATGGATGCACAGATTGTGCTTTCCGGGCTGAATGGCGAGATTCACCGTTTTTGGCTGAATGGGCGAGATGTTCTTTCGGGGGCCCGCGGGTCCGACGCGGATGCGCCGGAGCCCTCGTTCCGGTCGGCGGCGGAGTCGCGGTCCGCCTTCCCGGTGTGCCCGAGAGTGCGGTGTTCGCATGGAACTGCCGTTTATGGACGGGCGATGTGCGGTTGGTCACTGTGGAGGTGGCTGCGCCGGCCGTGGTGGCGGGCCGCCCGCGGTGGCGAACGCGAGGGCAGGGGGGAGGGCACCCTCCGCGCCCGGTGGCTCTGGCCATGCGTTCCTTCCGGTCCGCCCGATCGTCAACGGGGGGTAAAAGTCCGCCGGCGATCATGTCTCCCGCGAACGGGAGTTGGTTGTACGGGCGAATGACAGAAGGTGAAGCTGAGGGGATTGATGGAAGGATGGGCGTAGTCTTTTCCCGTCGTGTTCACTTGTGGAACACGAAACGCCGTTGCCATCTCGTTAAGTGATTACTCCTTGACGCTGAGGTGATCGCCGCGTTGGCTTTCAGCCACCTGGGTCGCAATGCTGCAACCTCGCCCGGAAGGCACCTGATGTGAACACTCGTAACACCGGCCTCCGCCGTACCGTCGTACCCCTTGCGTCGTCCGTCATGGCCGTCACCCTCGCCGGCTGCGGCATGGGCCTCGGCGGGAGCGGCACCTCGGCAAGCCCCACGAAGGGCGACGACATCAAGGTGGGCCTGCTCCTTCCTGAGAAGGAGAACACTCGTTACGACAAGTTCGACTACCCGATCATCAAGGAGCAGGTCCGGAAGCTCACCGAGGGCAAGGGCGCCGTCGTCTACGAGAACGCCGAGGCGGACGCGGCCAAGCAGCTCCGCCAGCTCCAGCAGATGGTCGACGACAAGGTCGACGTCATCCTCGTGGACGCCGTGGACTCGGTGTCCATAGCGAAGGGTGTGAGCAAGGCGAAGGAGGCCGGTATCCCGGTCATCGCCTACGACCGCCTGGCCCAGGGTCCGATCGACGCGTACATCTCCTTCGACAACGAGCTGGTCGGCGAGGTCCAGGGCAAGGCCCTGGTCGGTGCGCTGGGCGCCAACTCGGCCTCGAAGAAGATCATCATGATGAACGGCTCGCCGACCGACCCGAACGCGGCGCAGTTCAAGGCCGGCGCCCAGTCCGAGCTCCAGGACAAGGTGATCATCGCCAAGTCGTACGACACCACGGACTGGAAGCCGGAAAACGCCAAGGTCAACATGGAGAAGTCCATCCAGAACGTCGGCCTGAGCAACATCGCCGGTGTCTACGCCGCCAACGACGGCATCGCGGGCGCGGTCATCGACGCCTTCAAGGCCGCGGGCGTCACCAAGGTGCCCCCGGTCACCGGCCAGGACTCCGAGCTCGTCGCCGTGCAGCGGATCATCAAGGGCGACCAGTTCATGAGCGTGTACAAGTCGTACCCGCAGGAGGCCAGCGCCGCCGCCGAGATGGCGGTCGCCCGGGTCCAGGGCCGCTCGATCGAGTTCGACGCGCTCACCCGCGACAAGGTCAGCAGCCCCAGCAACAAGGACATCCCGTCCCAGCTCGTGCCCGTGGTGGACCTCACCACGGACAACATCAGGAATACGGTCATCCAGGACAGCATCTACACCGTCAAGGAGATCTGCACGGCGCCCTACAGGGCGGCCTGCAACTCACTCGGTATCAAGTAGGACGTTCGCCCGGCCGTCCCGGGACCGGGGCGGTGGGCACGGACCGGCACGGTTCCGGCCCCGGGTGCGGTGCGCGCCGTGAGCGCGCACCGCACCCGGGGCCGCTCCGTTTCCGTTCCGCTTTCCGTTCCGGTTTCCGCGCGGTGTCCGTGCGGTGTTCGTCCCGGCCGGCTTCTGCCCGGCGGACGCGGCCCGCGCCGCCCGTCGTGACGGACACGGTCCTCGGTGTCCTGGCCGGGGTGGCGGGCGGTGCGGGAGGCCTCTCAGTGGGGCTGTGCGGCCGCCTGACCGCACGGCACCCGCTCGCCCCGGCCCGGCGCACACCCGGCCTCCACGACGCGCTCCGGGGCCGTACGCCCCCATGCGGCATGATCGCCCCATGCCCACGATCGTGTTGATGTCCGATCCGAAGATCGCCGCGATCCCCGTCGTGGACTGCGGCGAGCCGCTCCTCGACGTACGGACGACCGCCCCGTTCCCCGTCGACGCCCGCAGGAGCGACGACACCGGGGCGTACGCGCACCTGCGCGAAGGGGTGCTGAACCGGCTCGTGGCGGCGGGGGACCTCCTGCCGGACGGCATGCGGCTGCTGTTCGTCGAGGGGTACCGTCCGCCCTCGTTGCAGCGCCTCTACTTCGACCGGTACGCCGCCGGACTGCGCGCGGAGCATCCCGAGTGGGACGCCGGGCGCCTGCGTGACGCGGCGAGCCGCTATGTGTCCCCGCCGGAGATCGCCCCGCACAGCGCGGGCGCGGCCGTCGACCTCACTCTCGTCGACGCCGACGGCCGGGAACTGGACATGGGAACGCGCGTGAACGCGAGCCCCGAGGAGAGCGGCGGTGCCTGCTATACCGCCGCTGACGGCATCGGCGGCACGGCGAGCGCCCACCGCCGGCTGCTGGCCGGCGCGCTGACCGCCGTGGGTCTAGTCAACTACCCGACCGAGTGGTGGCACTGGTCCTACAGCGACCGCTACTGGGCGCTCGCCACGGGCGCCGCTCACGCGATCTACGGGCCCCGAGAACTTTCCGTCACGGCCGCCGATCCGTCGTAGCCTCAGCTTCCGCGTCCGAGACGCGGCCGTCGCCTCCGTCGAGTCCGTACGCGCACCGCAAGTCCCCGAAAAGCGGCGGGAGTTGCGTCTTCGGGGCCGAGGCCGGGAGGTGGGCCGGCGTGCTCGCGGCGGCCGTTCCGCGATGTGCCGGACGTCCGGGTGGCACCCCCTTCAGCTTGTTGCAACGAGTGCGGCGAAGATCATGATTTATGGGGATGAGAAGGGGCGAACGGACGTCCCTCGGCGACGCAGCCTTGTTGCGATGCCGGACGCGTCCGCGCATAGTTGCGCTGCGGAGGACGCCCTGACGCGGGGCTCACGCCAGGGGTTGGAGCTGGAGCCAGGGGTGGGAGATGGCCGGGCACGGGACGGACAGGCATCCGCACGGCGCTGACCGACTGTGCGATGCGGGCGACCGGGTGTACTCCCGGGCCGTGCGGCGTGGCCGGGTGCCCCGCGAGGACGCCGAGTCGGTGCCCTGCCTGCTGGAACTGGCGCTGCTGCACCCCGATCCGGACGACATGGGCTGGCTGGTGCCGACCTCGCCCCAGGAGGTCATGACCCGGCTGCTGCGGGGCGTGTACGAGGAAGTCAGCGCGAGCCAGGCGCGGGTGGGCGACGCGGTGTCGGCCTTCGAGTGGTACGCGGGACTCGGCGGCCGGGTGCGGGCGCCGGCCGAAGGGGTGGCGATCCGGGTCCTCGACGGGCTGCCGCGGATCCACGCCGCCATGGACAAGGCGACCGAGGAGTGCACCAGCGAGGTCCTGACGGTGCAGCCGGGCGGTATCCGGCGCGAGGACGAACTCGTCGAGGGCCTGCACCGGGCGCTGGAGATGCGGCGCCGCGGGGTGCGCATGCGCGATCTGTACACCCATGTGGCCCGGCACGGCCAAGGGCTTCTGAACTACATGGAGTTGATGGGCGACGCGGCGGAGGCCCGGACCCTCGACGAGGTCGTCGAACGGCTCATCCTCTTCGACCGCAAGGTCGCCTTCATCCCCGCGAACTCGGACCGCACGATCGCGCTGGAGCTGCGCCACCCGGCGCTGGTGGACTACTTGGTGACGGTCTTCGAGCGGCTGTGGCGGCTGGCGATCCCGCTGACCTCGCCGATGCCCTCGACAGGCATCGAGGGCATCACCCACCGGGAGCGGTCCATCGCGGCGTTGCTGGCCGAGGGCCACCAGGACGCGGTCGTCGCGGAACGCCTGGGCATCAGCGTGCGGACGTGCCGGGCGCACATCGCCCGGCTGTCGGAGACGCTGGGCGCGGCGAGCCGGACGCAGTTGGGCGTGCGGATCGCCCAGGCGGGACTGGACGGGCCGCAGCGTTCCCCCGAACTCGAGGCGGTCACCGTCGCGGAGGCGGCGTCGGGAGCCACCGCCGTCCCCGACCGAGGATCCCCGACCGGCCGCTGAGGAAGGCGGGTTGGCCGCCGACTGGGGCGGGCCGATCGCCGACAGGGGCCGACCGTCGACAGGAGCGGGCCGTTCCTGGCTTCCGCCGCCCGGGGAGGCGAGTCGGGCGACCTGACGGCAGCAGGCGTCACTCCCCTCCCTCGGACTGGTCCAGGAGTCCCGACTGCGCTATCAGGAAGCCGAGTTGAGCCCGGCTTCCGCTGCCGAGGGCGGAGGCCAGCTTGGCGATGTGGGCCCGGCAGGTACGGACGTTCATGCCCAGGCGGCGGGCTATGGCCTCGTCCACATGCCCCTCGATGAGCAGTTTGGCGATGGAACGCTGGACTCCGGTGATGCCGTTGGGGCCGACGTCGTTCGGGACGTCCTCGGTGAGCGGGACCGCGCGCTGCCAAAGCTGCTCGAAGACCTTGCTCAGGTACAGCACCAGGCCGGGGTGGCGGAGTTCGAGGGCGACCCGCCGGTCGTCGCTTGCCGGTATGAAGGCGACGGTCCGGTCGAAGATGATCAGCCGCTCGATGAGTTCCTCAAGGGTGCGGACCTGGATCCTGCCGCCGGATATGCGCTCCACATAGGCGAGCGTTCCCTGGCTGTGTCTGGCCGTGTGCTGGTACAGCGTGCGGATGCGCACCCCGCGGTCGGTGAGCGGCCTGTCCCGCTCCAGCGCCTGCATGAGGGCGTCGGCGGGGCGGCCGCCGCCCGGCTGGATCGTCAGCATCTCCGTCTGGCACTCGGCGGTGGCCGAATTGAGCGCCGCGTTGATCCGGTCGAAGCCCTCCAGGACGGTGATCGCGTGGATGCTCGCCGCGCTCTGCGTGCTGATCGCGATGAACGGATCGAAGGAGTCGGTCAGTTCGATCGCCAGCCGCCGGCGTTCCTGGATCTCCCGTTCCAGGGGCTGCAGGCGCTGGGCGAGCGCGACGGACGGCGGAACCGGCCGCAGCCACTTCTCGTCGTCGGGATCGGGATGAAGCAGTGCGAACTCCAAGAGGCAAGGGGCTGTTTCCACTTCGATCCGAGTGATGCGGCCGGAGTGCAGCGCACTGGCGTAAAGGCGTGCTCCTTCGTCACACAACGTGGTGACAGCGTGGGGATGTGTCGGTTGTGAGTTCTTTGTGGTCAAATCTCCACCCCCCAGGGTCCTGAACGTGCAGGAACATGATGCATCGCTCCTGTGGCATTGACGTGCCTGAATGAGCCATCGTCTTGTGACGACGGGGGAGAAGATTCCATCAAGTGAGGACGAAGCCGACTATGCGAGCGAGATTGCTTGGTTCAGTGCTTGCCGCAGTCTTCTCTGTCGCTGTGGCGTTCGGCGCCCTGGGAGGCTCGGGTCTCGATGCCGGGGGTGCCCGGACGTGGGCCGGCCCGGACAGCGGTTGGACCAGCGTGAAGGCGACCGTGGCGGACAGCGGCTGGACCGCTGTCGAGGCGGCAGTCCAAGGGGACAGCGGCTGGACCCACGTCGAGGAGGTCCCCGCGGACAGCGGCTGGACCGACGTCGAGGCGGCGGCCCTTCCGGGGGACAGCGGCTGGACGGTCATCTCCGCGGGCGCAGAAGCATGACCATTCCTCCCGACGACCGCTCCTTCCGCCGAGAAATGGCCACCGCCTACCGATCCGGCTGGCACTTCATCGACCTGGTCACCGCCATCCCCTACAGCGGCGACTCGCTGATGGTGACCGTGTTCGGGGAGCCCGTCGTCGTCACCCGCGACGACGACGAGGACGTACGGGCCTACCGGTGTCTGCGACGGCCTCGGGGGGCGCCGCAGCCCGTCAGGTGCGCCATTCGTTACGGAATGATCTTTGTGAACCTCGACCAGCGCGACCACCAGTTGACCGGACCGGACGTTCCGGACGTCCAGACCATCGCAGCCACCCCCCGCAGTGCCTGACGCGATTCCCCCGTCGTAGTAGATCGCGCAGGTACTTCCCCCCGCAGCGGCGTCACCGTGACCTGAACACGGTGACGCCGCTGCAGTTTCCGGGGAAATCTCCGGGTTTCGACCATCCCCGGCAAGGGCTGAGACCAGCCGCGGGCTGCCCGGTCGCGGGCTCATCCGCGGCCCATCGCCGCCGTGAGCTCGATCTCGATCACCACGCGGTTCGGATTCGGCGACGGCGTGCGCTCGTACCGCTCCGCGTAGCGCCGCACCGCCTCCGCGACGCGCGCCGGATCCGTGGAGACCCGTGCCCGCCCCTCCAGCGTCGCCCAGCGCGGGCCGTCCACCTGGCAGACCGCCACGCGCGCCCCGTCCGGCCCCGCCGCGAGCACGTGGCCCACCTTCGCGCTGGACTTGTTGGTGATGACCCGAGCGAGAGAGGCCTCGGGGTCGTATGTAACGCCGACGGGCACCACGTGCGGGCTGCCGTCGGGCCGGAGGGTGGTCAGGGTGCACAGATGGCGCTCGCGCCAGAAGCTCAGGTAGGTGGCGTCGGGCTGCCGCGGGTCCACCGGATAGGAAGCCATGAGGCCCGAATCTACGCCTCGTGGCTGTCCATTTCCCTCCCCTTGCAGCCTTGAGTGGAATAGACTCAACTTTGTGTACGTTGACCGGGTCAGGAAACGGTCAGGAAGGCCAGGAGGAGGAGAACGCGAACGTGGACGCCGAGCTGACCAACAGGAGCCGGGACGCGATCAACGCGGCCAGCAACCGCGCCGTGAAGGAGGGGCACCCGGACCTCACCCCCGCCCACCTGCTGCTCGCTCTGCTGGAGGGGCAGGACAACGAGAACATCATCGATCTGCTGGCAGCCGTGGACGCCGATCAGGCCTCCGTGCGCGCCGCCACCGAGCGAGTGCTCGCCGGCCTGCCCAGCGTGACCGGCTCCACCGTCGCGCCCCCGCAGCCCAACCGTGAGGCGCTCGCCGTCATCGCCGACGCCGCCGAGCGCGCCAAGGAGCTCGGCGACGAGTTCATCTCCACCGAGCACCTGCTCGTCGGGATCGCCGCGAAGGGCGGTCAGATCGCCGACGTACTCTCCCAGCAGGGCGCCAGTGCGAAAAAGCTGCTGGACGCGTTCCAGAAGACCAGGGGAGGGCGCCGGGTGACGACCCCGGATCCCGAGGGCCAGTACAAGGCACTCGAAAAGTTCGGTACGGACTTCACCGCCGCGGCACGTGAGGGCAAGCTCGACCCCGTCATCGGCCGGGACCACGAGATCCGCCGGGTGGTGCAGGTCCTGTCCCGCCGCACGAAGAACAACCCCGTCCTCATCGGCGAGCCCGGCGTCGGCAAGACCGCCGTCGTCGAGGGGCTCGCCCAGCGGATCGTGAAGGGCGACGTACCCGAGTCCCTCAAGAACAAGCGGCTCGTCTCGCTGGACCTCGGTGCGATGGTCGCCGGTGCGAAGTACCGGGGCGAGTTCGAGGAGCGCCTGAAGACCGTGCTCGCGGAGATCAAGGACTCCGACGGGCAGGTCATCACCTTCATCGACGAACTGCACACGGTCGTGGGCGCCGGCGCGGGCGGCGACTCCGCCATGGACGCCGGCAACATGCTCAAGCCCATGCTCGCCCGCGGTGAGCTGCGCATGGTCGGCGCCACCACCCTCGACGAGTACCGCGAGCGGATCGAGAAGGACCCGGCGCTGGAGCGGCGCTTCCAGCAGGTGCTGGTCGCCGAGCCGAGCGTCGAGGACACCATCGCCATCCTGCGCGGTCTCAAGGGCCGCTACGAGGCCCACCACAAGGTCCAGATCGCCGACAGGGCGCTGGTGGCCGCCGCGACCCTGTCCGACCGCTACATCACCTCCCGCTTCCTTCCCGACAAGGCCATCGACCTCGTCGACGAGGCGGCCTCACGGCTCCGCATGGAGATCGACTCCTCCCCGGTCGAGATCGACGAGCTCCAGCGGGTCGTCGACCGGCTGAAGATGGAGGAGCTGGCGATCGGCAAGGAGACGGACGCCGCCAGCCGGGAGCGCCTGGACAAGCTGCGCCGCGACCTCGCCGACAAGGAGGAGGAGCTGCGCGGTCTCACCGCCCGCTGGGAGAAGGAGAAGGAGTCCCTCAACCGCGTCGGTGAACTGAAGGAGAAGCTCGACGAGCTGCGCGGCCAGGCCGAACGCGCTCAGCGCGACGGCGACTTCGACACCGCCTCCAAACTGCTCTACGGCGAGATCCCCACCCTGGAAAGGGACTTGGAGGAGGCCTCGCAGGCCGAGGAGGAGGTCTCCAAGGGCACCATGGTCAAGGAGGAGGTCGGGCCGGACGACATCGCGGACGTCGTCGGCGCCTGGACCGGCATCCCGGCCGGCCGTCTCCTGGAGGGCGAGACGCAGAAACTCCTGCGCATGGAGGCGGAGTTGGGCCGCCGTCTGATCGGCCAGACCGAGGCCGTGGGGGCGGTGTCCGACGCCGTGCGCCGCACCCGCGCCGGCATCGCCGACCCGGACCGGCCCACCGGCTCCTTCCTCTTCCTCGGCCCGACGGGCGTCGGCAAGACCGAACTCGCCAAGGCGCTCGCCGACTTCCTCTTCGACGACGAGCGGGCGATGATCCGCATCGACATGTCGGAGTACGGCGAGAAGCACAGCGTGGCCCGGCTGGTCGGCGCGCCGCCCGGGTACATCGGCTACGAGGAGGGCGGCCAGCTCACCGAGGCCGTACGCCGTCGCCCGTACAGCGTGATCCTGCTCGACGAGGTGGAGAAGGCGCACCCCGAGGTCTTCGACATCCTGCTCCAGGTGCTGGACGACGGGCGGCTGACGGACGGTCAGGGACGGACGGTCGACTTCCGCAACACCATCCTGATCCTCACCTCGAACCTGGGCAGCCAGTTCCTGAGCGGGCAGAGCCTCGCCGATCCGATGAGTTCGGAAGAGGAGCGGAAGCGGCAGGTCCTGGAGGTCGTCCGAGCCTCCTTCAAGCCGGAGTTCCTGAACCGGCTGGACGACCTCGTCGTCTTCTCCGCGCTCGACCAGGGGGAGCTGGAGCGCATCGCCAGGCTCCAGATCGACCGCCTCGCGAAGCGGCTCGCCGAGCGCCGGCTCACCCTGGAGGTCACCGACGCGGCGCTGGCCTGGCTGGCGGCGGAGGGCAACGACCCGGCGTACGGAGCGCGCCCGCTGCGGCGCCTCGTCCAGACCGCCATCGGCGACCGGCTGGCCAAGGAGATCCTGGCGGGCGAGGTCAAGGACGGCGACACGGTCCGCGTGGACGCCTTCGGAGACGGCCTGATCGTGGGCCCGGCGACGGGCAAGACGCTGTAACCCGGAGTCCGGAGCCCCTGGTGTGAGTGCCGGAGCTCCGTGCCCGTACCGGGTGTACCGAAACCCGGCGAGCGAAGGACCCGTGGCACACCCGCCGCGGGTTCTTCGCGTGTTCATGCCACCGCTGTGCGGGCGACTCCCGGCGTGCCCGTGCGGACCGTCCCCGCCAGGCCCGATGCCTCTACGTGACCGGATCTTGTCAGCCCCCGGCGGACAGGCCCCGTCAGGGGTTGCCGCTCCCCTCCCCGCATGGGGGAGGATGGCACCATCCGTACGAAGGGAAATACACGGTGAGCATCGACCCGTCCTCGATTCCGAACTTCGGGGGCCAGCCCGAGCCGCAGTCCGGCGGCCCCGCGGGCCCCGTGGTCCCGGATCAGGACCTCGTGAAGCAGCTCCTTGACCAGATGGAGCTGAAGTACGTCGTCGACGACGAGGGTGACCTCGCGGCGCCGTGGGAGGAGTTCCGTACCTACTTCATGTTCCGCGGCGAGGGTGACCAGCAGGTCTTCTCGGTGCGGACGTTCTACGACCGGCCGCACCAGCTCGACGAGAAGCACGCGCTCCTCGAGTCGATCGACGACTGGAACCGCCGCACCCTGTGGCCCAAGGTCTACAGCCACACGCACGACGACGGCACCGTCCGCCTGATCGGTGAGGCGCAGATGCTGATCGGCACCGGCGTCAGCCTGGAGCACTTCGTGTCCTCCACGGTCAGCTGGGTGCGCGCCGCCATCGAGTTCGACAAGTGGCTCGTCGAGCAGCTCGGCCTGGAGCAGGAGATCAACGAGGCGGAGAAGCCCGAGGACGACGGCGAAGCCGAAGACGAGTAGGCCCGTCCTCGCAGCGGCGCTCCTCACGGCGCACCGGCCCCTGGGACAGGTCCTAGAGCGGGGTGTGCGCGATCACGACCAGATACGCGCCGTAGGCGAACGAGAGCCCGGCCAGGGCACCGACCACCAGGGTCGCGTGCCAGGGGCGGGCTCTCGCCGTTCGCACCAGCGCGCGCGCCAGCGGCAGCAGCAGCGGGAACGCCGGAAGCAGGAAACGCGGCTTCGACTCGAAGAACCCCGAGCCGCCCAGCGCGATCAGCAGCAGGACGCCGCTGTAGACCAGCAGCGGCAGCGGCGCCCGGTCCGCGATCAGCAGCGCGTACAGCAGGACGGCCGCGGCGACGATCACCATCGTCATGGGGAACACGAACCGGTCCCCGTGCAGTAGCAGGTGCTTGACGAAATGGAGCGACCCCGCGCCGAGGTCGAAGCGCGAGCCCCACAGGCGCTGCACCTGGAAGTAGCCGCCGAGCCAGTCGCCCTCGCGGTGTCCCACCCACAGCACGTAGCCGGCCCAGCCGACCGGCGCGAGCGCGGCGCCCGTCCACAGCCTGTGGGAAACTTTTCCGCGGCTCCGCCAGATCTCGTGCGCCGCCGCCGCGAGGACCGCCGCGGCCACCGTGAAGCCGTTCGGCCTGGCCAGTCCCGCGAGCGCGGCCAGCGAGCCCGCCCACAGCCAGCGCCGGTCGAGCACGGCGTACAGCGACCAGGCGGCGAACGCGGTCAGCACCGGCTCGGTGTACGCCATCGTCAGCACCACCGAGTGCGGCAGCAGACCCCACAGCAGTACCAGCGCGGTACCGACCGCGCGGCCGTGCAGGCGGGCCCCGATCGCGTACACGCCGCACACGGCGGCCGCCGCCGCGAGCCAGGAGACCAGCAGGCCCGCCGAGCCCCCGGTCAGCGGGGTCAGCGTGGTGACGGCCCGGACGAGGGCCGGGTAGAGCGGGAAGAACGCGAGGTCGCTGTGGACGACCGTGGGGTGGAAGTGGAGCGTCCGGCCGTAGCCGTGCGCGGCGATCCCCAGATACCAGGCCGAGTCCCAGGACCGCGCGAGCAGGGCGACGGGGTGCCCCCCGGTGGCCCAGGCGGTCCCGGCGAGCACGAGGAGCCCGGCCAGGCGCGCGGCGGCGAACAGCCCGAGCGCCGTGATCGCGGCGTACGGCAGGCTGCGCGCGGCGCGGGACGGGCGGACGGCACGGTCGCCGGGCTCCGTGAGAGCGGGGCGAGCGAGGGTACTCGGGTGGGTCACACCCCGAACTGTGCGTTCCCTACGGGGTATTTGCGAGCTTTGATCGTCCGTGCGGGTTCCGTTCCGGGGCTCCCGGCGCGCCGCCCGCACGCGGGGTGCCACCAGTGCTAAACGGCCCCGCACGGCGGGTTCCTCCCACTCTTCAGCCCCGCCCCACGTCTCCCGCCCCCGGCCTCGCCATGACCCGGCCCGGCCCGGCCCGGCCCGGCTCGCGGCCCCGGCCTCCGGTCCGCGGCCCGGTTTACGTGGTCCGGCCACGGCCTCGGGCTCAGCTCACGCGGTCCGGCCACCGGTCTCCGCCCGGGCCGGACGTCCGGTTCGGCCACTGGGTCGCAGGCCGCCCGGATACCGGGCCGCCATGCCGCCGGCTTCCGGCCCGGCCCGGCTAGCGGCCCCGGCCTCCGGTCCGCGGCCCGGTTTACGTGGTCCGGCCACGGCCTCGGGCTCAGCTCACGCGGTCCGGCCACCGGTCTCCGCCCGGGCC